>JAFYGX010000258.1 GCA_017543025.1 Solobacterium sp. | reverse complement strand
ATTACCGATCCGATTCTGGCCTTCCTGTATGACCGTGTGATGACGCCGTTTGGAAAAGTGCGTCCGCTGATGCTTGGGGGTTGGGTAATCCAGAGCGCAGGTCTCCTCTGCATGTTCAACTTTTTTTCCAGCAAAGGACATGGCATCGCAACATTCCTTGGTTTCTATATGCTGTATGTGATCGGTTATACAATCGTAAATATGACAGCACAGACGCTTCCTGCCCTGATGACGAACGATCCGAAGCAGCGCCCGACGGTCGGTGTATGGCAGACGGCCCTGAACTATATCACTCCGATGGTATTGAATATTATCGTCTACACAAAGCTGATGCCGGCTTACGGCGGAAACTTCAATCAGGAATTTCTGAATATCGTAACCTGGCTCTGCGTAACAATTTCCTTTATCGGTGTAGTTCTGGTGTGCATTGGCATTGCGGCATATGACAAACCGGAAAACTTCGAGGGAATCGGTAAAACAGAACATCTGAAGCTGAAAGATATGATTGATGTTCTCAAGAACAATAAACCGCTGCAGAGCTACATTATCTCGGCTTCCTCTGATAAGATCGCACAGCAGGCTTCCTCTGCTTCGATTGTCAGTACAATGCTGAACGGTATTCTCATCGGCAATATGGGGCTTGCGACAACACTGAGCGTGATCGGGATGCTGCCGAGTATTCTGTTTGCGATCCTGGGGGCACGCTATGCCGGGAAACACGGAAACAAAGAGTCCATCGTTGCCTGGACGCGTTACTCTCTGCTGGCAAATGCAGCGATCATTATCTTCTTTGTCATCGTTCGGCTTACGACAGGCACGCATGCCATTGCATCCATGGGACCGTCCATGATTCTGTATGTGGTTCTGACCTTTATCGTCAACGGCTTCTCGATGTGCGTGACGACCGCAAACGTCGGATTTATGGCAGATATCATTGACTACGAACTTGATCGTTCGGGCAAATATATTCCGGCAGTAGTGACAGGAACATACAGTCTTGTGGATAAAATCGTTTCTTCCTTTTCGGCCGCAATCGCGACGGGATGTGTAGCTCTGATCGGTTATACAACGACGATGCCGCAGCCGGGTGACCCTTCTACAATGGGCGTATTCATCATGACAATGTTCCTTCGCTACGGACTTGCGATTCTCGGTTTCATCTGCACGTTAGTGGCAATGAAGAACTGCAAACTCGGCAGGAAAGAAATGGAAGAAGTACAGAGAGACATCGCTGTAAAAAAAAAAAAGCACAGGAAGAATTATTCGATACAGAACTTCATAAGGGAGATCCGGCAAATGCGTAAAATCACAGTATTAAAAGACGGATGGCGTTTTCTGAAAGCTGACATTCCGTATCAGAGTGCAGTCGAATACGCTGAACAGGGAGAATGCGTATCGTTACCGCATACCTGGAATGCGGTTGACGGCCAGGACGGAGGCAATGATTATCATCGCGGGACCTGCTGGTATGTCCGGAAGCTGACAAACGAAGAAACAGACGGGGAATGCCTGTTTCTGGAGTTTGCCGGCGCTGCGATGAGTGCGGATGTCTACCTTAATGGGAAAAAACTGACACATCATGACGGTGGCTATTCTGCATTCCGCTGTGAGCTGAGCGGGCTGCTGGAAGAAACAAACATTCTGGCTGTAGCACTGAATAACAGCGACAGCCAGACGGTATATCCGCAGAAGGCTGACTTCACGTTCTATGGAGGACTTTACCGTGAGGTGCGTCTGATTTCTGTGCCGAAGGAGCACTTTGAATTACTGAAGGACGGCACGCCGGGAATCAAAGTGACCCCGATTGTTGACCTCGAAACAAAGACTGCCCGTGTGACTGTAGAAACCTGGCATAACGGTACAACGGTCGACATTACTGTTAACGGAGTAACCAGAACGGTGGAACATACTGCAGAATTTGTGCTGGAAAATGTTCATCTCTGGGATGGTGTGAACGATCCGTATCTTTATACAGCTTCCGCAAAGCTGCCGGGCGGTGATGAAGTGTCTGCGCGCTTTGGATGCAGGGTCTTTGCATGTGACCCGGAAAAGGGTTTCTTACTGAACGGCCGCAGTTATCCGCTGCGCGGAGTCAGCCGTCATCAGGATCTGAAAGGAAAGGGCAACGCGCTCAGCAGAGAAGACCATGCGGCAGACATGGCAATCATTCGTGAGCTCGGCGCAAATACACTGCGGCTTGCCCATTACCAGCATGCGCAGGAATTCTATGACCTGTGTGATGAAAACGGCATTGTTGTGTGGGCGGAAATACCTTACATCACCATGCATATGAAGGATGGACGGGAAAATACACTGACACAGATGAAAGAACTCATTACCCAGTGTTATAACCACCCCTGTATTGCAGTATGGGGACTCTCAAATGAGATTACTGCCGCAAGTGCAGTGAATGAGGACCTGCTGGAGAATCACCGGCTGCTGAATGATCTCTGCCACCGGATGGATCCGACTCGTCTTACTACGATGGCGAATGTCTTCATGCTGGAAACAGACAGCCCGATTCTTACCATTCCGGATATCAACAGCTACAACCTCTACTTCGGCTGGTATCTTGGTGAACTGGAACAGACGGATGAATTCTTTGATGAATACCACGCGGCGTATCCTGACCGTGTCATCGGGTTTTCCGAATACGGTGCAGACGCCAATCCGGCGTTTCATTCTTCCCATCCGGAAAAGGGAGATTACACGGAGGAATACCAGGCGCTCTACCATGAACATATGCTGAAGATGATCGAGGAGCGACCTTACCTCTGGGCAACGCATGTATGGAACCTGTTTGACTTTGCGGCGGACGGAAGAGATGAAGGCGGAAAGCACGGAGAAAACCAGAAGGGACTTGTTACGTTTGACCGGCAGCTTCGCAAGGATGCTTTCTATCTTTACAAAGCAGCCTGGAATAAAAACGAACCGTTCGTTCATCTGTGCGGCAAACGCTATATCAACCGCTGTGAAGAAGAAACGGAAGTCAAAGTCTATTCCAACCAGAGAGAAGTATCTCTCTATGTGGATGGAACCCTTGTTGAAACGCAGAAGGGCAAAACGATCTTCCGCTTCCGGATTCCGCTGTTGGGCAATCATGAAATCAAGGCAGTCAGCGGGAGTGTTTCGGATACCATGTGCATTCAGAGAGTCAGCGAGCCGGATGAATCCTATATTTTCAACAAGGCGGCAGCCTCTGTCACAAACTGGTTTGATGCAGAGGAGATCGATCCGTCCTGCTATTCGATACAGGATACGCTGGGCGCCATCCGTGAGAATCCGCAGGCAGGTGCAATCATTGATGGGATGATGGCAAAAGGCGCATCAGAGCGAGGTGATGTCGCGGATGCTGTGAAAGACAATCCTGCGCTGCAGAGAATGATGGCAAGAATGACGCTGGTATCACTGCTCAAACAGGGCGGTGCAGATGAAGAAAGCATCAAACAGATCAACCGCATTCTGCAGGAAATCAAAAAAGAATAGCAACAGGAAAGGAATCGGATGAATCATATGAAAAAAGGTGTACAGCAGATCATGCTTGGAACGAAAACCAGGAACAGAGAACAGGCATTGGATGCGCTTCTGCGGATCAAAGCTGCCGGATACGATGGAATTGAGCTGAATCGCTTTATGATTCATCCGAGCTCATTCCTGGTACGGGCACTTACGAGGGCTGCCGGCATGCCGACCGGGAACGGCGGAAAGCTGGACTGGCACGACTTGCTGGAGAAAAGCGGACTTTCTGTAATCAGTCTGCATACAGATCTTGGTTCGTTGGAAAACGATACAGATGCACTCATCAGAGAAGCACAGAGTTTTCAAACGGATACCGTTGTAATCACAGGCATGTATCGGTCTGATTATTCAAGTGAAGCAGCAGTAAAAGATCTTGCGGTGCGTCTGAATCACGTTGGGACAATTCTGAAGGAAAATGGCTTGAATCTGCTTTATCACAATCACAATGTGGAACTGCTGAAAGTTGAATCCGGAAAGCGGGCATATGAATTATTGCTGGAGGAAACAGACCCGGAAGCAGTGAACTTTGAATTTGACAGCTATTGGTTTACAGATGGCGGAGCAGATGCGAAAAAATGGATGGAAAAACTCGGAACGCGTATGAAGCTGTGGCATATCAATGATCGCGGAAGCAGAACAAAAGGTACTTCCATCACACCGATTCTGAAGGCAGACAGTATGGAGCTTGGAACCGGAAATATGGATCTGGACGGACTGAAAGAAACTGCCGTCAACAACGGCATAAGTGCTGTTGTACTGGAAAGCCACAAAAACTGGATCGACAATGATCCTCTGAAAAGTATTGAAGTCAGCGCCGAATGGCTGAACAGGAGGTTTTAAATGAAATGCAATCCTGAGCGCCTGCCAGATAAGTGGCTGGCAAAATGGATCCTGGCAAAACCGGTTTCCGATGAAAACGGGAAACAGCCGGCATCCGTATTTCGAAGATCGTTTTCCGCCTCAAACAAAGAAGAAACAATTCTGTATATCACGACGCATGGAATCTATACTGCTTTTCTGAATGGTCAGCGGATCAATGACTTTGTGCTGGCACCCGGAACAGGGGATTATCATAAGCGTCTGTTTGTTCAGTCTTATGACATCACGGACAAACTGATCGAAGGTGAAAATGAACTGTGTATTACGATCGGCGACGGATGGTACCGGGGAAGTGTTGGGATTGACGGACTGCAGAATTACTACGGCAGGGATCTTGCACTGTTATGTCAGATTGAGCTGAACGGGACGCCGGTTGTCTGGAGTGATGAACAGTGGGAAGCTTCTTCCGACGGACCGGTACGGGAGAATGATCTGCAGCAGGGCGAGACATATGATGCCCGCATGGAAAGCATCACGCAATGGCATGGTGTGACAGCGGGAAACTTCAGCTATGAGAACCTTGTCGGAGATGACGGCGTACCTGTACTGGAGCAGGAGCGGTTTGAAGGACGTCTGATTCCGGTTCCGAATGGAGAGACGGTGATTGATTTCGGGCAGAATCTGGCCGGTTACACGGAACTTCGCGTGATTGCGAAAGCCGGGCAGAAACTTACCATATGGCATGGAGAAACGCTGGATGAAAACGGAAACTTCACACAGCGAAACTTTGACCCCGGTGACAGAAATAAAAATGGCGGAATTCCCCAGAAGATCGAATACATCTGTAAGGATGGCGAGAATGTGTATCATCCATCCTTCTGTATCTTCGGCTTCCGCTATGCAAAAGTGGAAACAGATATCGATCTTGCGAATGCACACTTTACTGCAATCGCTGTTTATTCAAAGATGCCTCAGACCGGGTGGTTTCGCTGCGGCAATAAGGAAGTAAACCAGTTGTTCCGCAACAGCCTTTGGTCAATGCGCTCCAATTTCGTTGATATTCCCACCGACTGTCCAACGCGGGAACGTGCCGGATGGACAGGGGATGCAGGCGTGTTCGCACCGACTGCGGTTATTCTGGCAGATTGTTATCCGATTCTCAGAAAATGGCTTGGAGAATGCCGTCTGGCCCAGAAGGATGACGGATTGGTGCAGAATATTGCGCCGGTCAATAACAGCGGAAGCATGATCTCCAATATGCTGCAGGGATCTGCAGGATGGGGAGATGCGTGCATTCTTGTTCCATGGGCGCTTTATGAGGCATATGGGAACGAGGAAATCCTGCGTGAAAACTATGACATGATGAAGCGCTGGATCGGATTCTGCGAGAACCGTGCAAGGAAGACAAGACTTGGCAATCTGATGAATCCCTACAAAAAATATTTGATTGATGAAGGCTTTCATTTCGGGGAATGGTGTCAGCCGGATGTGGACAACACGGAAACCATGAAGAAGACAATGATGCACGGTGCGCCGGAAGTGGCAACTGCATACTATTACCGGTCTGCATCTTTAATGTCTGAAATTGCCGGAATCCTCGGGGAAGAGGAAGATCAGAAACGCTTTGAACAGATTGCGGAGAATGCCAGAAAAGCATACCGGTATACCTGTACAAAAAACGGCCGGATCAATTCTGACCGACAGTGCGAATATGTCCGTCCGATTGCATTTGGGCTGCTGGATGGTGATGAGAAAAAGAACGCAGCAGCTGCACTCAATGAGCTGGTTATCAAAAACGGGTATCATCTCAACACTGGTTTTCTTTCCACGCCGGATCTTTGCCGGGTGCTTGCGGATAACGGATATACCGATACTGCATACCATCTGCTGCTGCAGGATGAATGTCCGGGCTGGCTCTATGCGGTCAAAAAAGGTGCGACCACGATCTGGGAAACCTGGGACGGTATCCGGGAGGACGGAACCGTGCATGACTCTCTGAATCATTATTCTTATGGGGCGGTTACCGGATGGCTGTTCAATGGTGTCTGCGGCATCAACATGAAAGCGGGAAAGCTGACAATCAAGCCGCATCCATCAAAACTTCTTGAGTTTGCGGAAGGAAGATGGGATTCTCCATACGGGAAAATTGAAAGCCGATGGATTTACGAAAATAAAATACTGACGTTTGATATCAATGTTCCGGTTACTGCGGAAATTGAACTGCCGGACGGCAGAAACGAACAGGTGAAGGAAGGAGCTCATCACTATGAAATACTTCTGTAATCCGATCAACATTAACTATCGCTATCAGTTCAACGCCGACCCTCGAAAGGGCGGGGCACTTCAGATCTGCCGGGAAGCAGCAGACCCCTCAATGATCTGCTTTCAGGGAAGATACTGGATCTTTGCGTCAATGACACTCGGCGTATGGGTCTCAGATGATCTGGTGAACTGGGAGAATCACCGACTGCCGGATGAATTGCCTTTATACGACTATGCGCCGGATGTCCGGGTAATAGGGGAATATGTCTGTTTCTGTGCATCAAACCGTGAAAAGGCATGTGATTACTATCTCACAAAGGATATTCTGAATGGTCCGTATGAACGCATTGAAGGAACGTTTCCATTTTGGGATCCAAATATCTTTGCGGATGAGGATGGAAGAGTCTATTTCTATTGGGGCTGTTCCAATGCGACCCCGATCTATGGAGTTGAACTGGATCCGAAAACGCTGAAACCAATCGGAGAACGGATGGAACTGATCACCGGAGATCCCTATCACATCGGATATGAGCGGATTGGTGAAAACAACAGCACACTGCCGGCAGACGAAGCAGAAGTTGAGGCAAAGTACAAGGCGTTTGTGAGCAGAGGACCTGTTCCGGAAGAACAGCTTCCTGCTGAGGTAAAGCCGCTGATCCGCGGTATGTTCACGAACCGTCCTTATATCGAAGGGGCCTGGATGACAAAGCACAACGGAAAATACTATCTGCAGTATGCCGCGCCGGGAACGCAGTACAACACCTATTCCGATGGCGTGTACGTCGGGGATACACCGTTAGGACCATTTGAACTTGCGGAGAATAATCCATACTCCTATAAACCAGGAGGATTTCTTCCGGGAGCCGGGCATGGTTCAACGATGCAGGACGAACATGGAAACTGGTGGCATGTATCAACCATGCGGATTTCAAAGAACCACGACTTTGAACGAAGAGTCGGTATCTGGCCTGCCGGATTTGATGAAGACGGAGAACTTTTCTGCAATCAGCGGTATGGCGACTGGCCGATGAGCTGTTCGGAATTGCTGCAGGACCCGTTCCGTAATCCGGAGTGGATGCTGCTTAGCGCCGGAAAAACAGTAAATGCTTCTTCTTATGCGGAAGGTCATGAGCCGGCATGTGCTGTGGATGAAAATGTACAGACCTGGTGGAAAGCAGAAGGCAGCGAAAAAGAGTGGCTGATGCTGGATCTGGAAAATGAATTCCGGGTTCATGCGATTCAGGTGAATTTTGCGGATGATCAGATCAATATTCCGTGCCCCGGGGAAATACGTCCGGGATCTCAGGCGCGCTATATTGAAGAACGGGAACTGACTACAGAATGGAAGCTGGAAGGATCTTCAGACGGTGAAAACTGGTTTCTTATCGAAGACAAAACCGGGGCGGGAACAGACCTGTCACATGATCTGATTGTTCGGGAAGAAGGGATAAATCTTCGATACCTTCGTCTCAGCAGTATTTCTGTACCGTATGGACAGAATCCGTGTGTTTCCGGACTGCGGGTATTCGGACTTGGAAACGGAGAAAAACCGGCAGTTCCTCAATATGAGGCCGGGCGAATCAGCGGACTGGATATGGTGGTGAAGATTTCGGAACAGAAAAACACCATCGGATACAATATTCTGTTTGGCTCAGCAGAGGAAAAGCTGTATCACAATATGCTTGTATATAAACCGGGCGAATATCGGATCGGCGCGCTGATTGATGGAAGAAGTTATGCTGCCAGAGTTGACGCATTTAATGAAAACGGAATAACAGAAGGCATTTGCCGGAAAGTGGAGGATAAAGAATTATGAAGTTCCCGAAGGGGTTCCTGATCGGCGCATCGACTGCCGCGCATCAGGTTGAAGGAAATAATATTCACAGTGATTACTGGGCACAAGAATTACTGCCGCATACCAGTTTCTCTGAGCCAAGCGGTGAAGCGTGTGATCATTATCGCCGCTACGAAGAAGATATCCGGATGATGGCGGAAGCAGGTCTTAACGCCTATCGGTTCTCTGTTGAATGGGCACGAATCGAACCGGAAGAAGGTGCGTTTGATGATAATGAAATTGAGCATTACCGAAAGGTGATTGCCTGCTGCAGAGAAAACCATATTGAACCGATCGTTACACTGATGCATTTTACAAGTCCGGTGTGGCTGATCAGAAAAGGCGGCTGGGAAGCGGAAACAACGGTCGAATATTTCCGCCGTTATGCTTCCTATGTCACAAAGAAGCTCGGAAGCGAACTGAACTATATCTGTACGATCAATGAAGCAAATATGGGGCTTCAGCTGGCGGCGATTACGAAGCGATTCCAGCTTATGGCGCAGCAGGCCCAGAAAAACGCAAAAAGTGCGGAAGGCACAGTTCAGGTCGGAATGAACTTTGAAAAGATGATGGAGAACATGAAATATGCTTCAATGGAAAATGCCGGTGTATTTGGGACTCCGCAGCCGCAGATTTTTGTCAGCTCCAGAACGCCCGAAGGAGATATTCTTGTCATGAAGGCACACCAGGCTGCGAGGGAGGCTATCAAAGAACAGTTCCCTGATATGAAGGTTGGTGTGACATTATCCATGCATGACCTGCAGGCGCAGGAAGGCGGAGAATCATTTGCCGAAGCTGCATGGGAAGAAGAGTTCACACATTACCTGCCTTATATTGCAGAGGATGATTTCCTCGGCGTGCAGAACTACACACGCACGCTGTACGGTCCGCAGGGACAGCTTCCTGCTCCGGAAGGCGCCGAGCTGACTCAGATGGATTACGAATTCTATCCGGAGGCACTGGAACATGTGATTCGTAAAGTTCATGAAGATTTCAGAGGTGATCTCATCGTGACGGAAAACGGAATCGCAACTGCGGATGACAGCCGCAGGATTGCATTTATCACACAGGCATTAGAAGGTGTGAAGAATTGTATTGATGATGGTATTCCGGTGAAAGGATATTTCCACTGGAGCCTGATGGATAACTTTGAATGGCAGAAGGGCTTCAGTATGATGTTCGGTCTCATTGCGGTTGATCGGACAACGCAGAAACGAACACCGAAAGAAAGCCTGAAGTTCCTGGGAAACTATGCGGGGTAAAAGCGTACGGTATTTCAAATTGGTGTGACGGTTATCGACACTGAATTGCAGCTT
>JAFYGX010000257.1 GCA_017543025.1 Solobacterium sp. | reverse complement strand
TCCCGAATCTCGCTACCATCAACACACCGGTTGTAATTGTTGCCAAGGACCTGACTCCGAGCGATACCGGTTCCCTGAACAAGGAATTCGCCAAAGGATTTGCGACAGAGATCGGCGGCCGTACCAGTCACAGTGCGATTATGGCCCGTTCCCTTGAGATTCCGGCAGTCGTCGGTGTAAAGGGAATCCTCGAAGCTGCAAACGCAGGCGACGAAGTGATTCTCGATGCGCTGAACGGTGAAGTGATTCTGAATCCGACGGAAGAAGAAAAAGCAAAATATGCGGCAATGGGTGAAGCCTATCTGAAGCAGAAGGAAGCGCTTAAAGCGCTGAAGAATGAAGCTTCTGTTTCGACAGACGGTCACAAGGTTCTGCTTGTAGGAAATATCGGCGGACCGAAAGACGTACCAGGCGTTAATGACAATGGCGGCGAGGGCGTCGGTCTGTTCCGTACAGAGTTCCTCTACATGCAGAGTGAAGAGGATTTCCCGGATGAGGATACACAGTTTGCTGCATACCGTCAGGTTCTTGAGGGAATGAACGGCAAACCGGTCGTAATCCGTACGCTTGATATCGGCGGCGATAAGAAACTGAATTATTACACCTTTGAAGAAGAAATGAACCCGTTCCTCGGCGTTCGTGCGATCCGTTTCTGCTTGATCCGCAAAGATGTATTCCGGACACAGCTGAGAGCATTGCTGAGAGCTTCTGTTTACGGAAAGCTCTGCATCATGTTCCCGATGATTGCAACGGTCCAGGAATTCAGAAATGCGAAGCAGTGCTATGATGATGCAAGAGCAGAACTGATTGCAGAGGGTGTTAAGGTTGCGGATGATGTGGAAGTCGGATGCATGATTGAGATCCCGGCAGCAGCCGTGCTGGCGGATCAGCTGTCGAAGTATGCGGACTTCTTCTCCATCGGAACGAATGACCTGATTCAGTATTCCATGGCTGCTGACCGTATGAGCGAGCCGGTTTCCTATCTGTACCAGCCGCTGAACCCGTCAATTCTCCGTCTTGTCAAGATGACGATTGACGGCGCGCACAAGAACGGAAAATGGTGCGGAATGTGCGGTGAGATGGCCGGTGATGAACTGGCAGCTCCGCTGCTCCTCGGCCTTGGCCTGGATGAATTCTCCATGAGCGCAAGCTCCATTCTCCGTACCCGTCAGCTGGTTAATTCGCTGAGCTACGAGGAAATGAAGAAAATGGCGGATAAGGCAGTGGAATGTGATACCAGCGAAGAAGTCATCGAGCTGGTGAAATCCGTTGTCACACGCTGATCATTGATGCGGTATAATCTGAGGTGCATAAACTATGCATCTCAGGTTTTTTTATGGATAAATCAACAAGAGTTCTGTTTATTTCAAGCACCGGCGGACATCTGACGGAGCTGCTTCAGCTCTCCGTTCTGTTTGACCGCTGTGATTACCGGATTATTACAGAGGACAATCCGTCCAATCTGAGTCTGAAGGAGCGGTTTGGTGAAGATCGTGTGGCGTTTGTGCCTTATGGCAGCAAATCGCAGCCGCTGACCTATGTGTATCATTTTTCTGCGAATATTATCAGAAGCTTCCGGTATTTTCTGAAATGGAAGCCGGATGTGATCATTACGACCGGAACGCACACCGCGGTTCCGATGTGCCGGATAGCGCATGCGTTCGGGAAAAAAGTGATCTGGATCGAAACATTTGCCAATGCCACGACACCGACCATGGCCGGAAAAATGATCTATCCGATTGCGGATCTGTTTATCGTACAGTGGGAGAGCATGCTGGAAGTCTATCCGGATGCGGTATACGGAGGCTGGATATTCTGATGATACTTACAGTACTGGGTACGAACGACAAACCGTTTACACGTCTCGCGGAGGCGGTGGAAGCCGCGGTCCGTTCGGGAGATATCAGAGAAGAAGTAATTGTTCAGGCAGGCTTTACGAAATATGAAAGTGACTGTATGAAAGTCATTGACTACATTGATCAGGAACAGTTTGCGGATTATCTTTCCAGGGCAAGCATGCTTATAACACATGGAGGCGTCGGAACCATTATGACGGCGCTGAAGCAGGGAAAGACGGTGCTTGCCGCCGCAAGACTTCAGAAATACGGCGAACACGTGAATGATCATCAGCTGCAGCTTCTCGAAGCGTTTGAAGCGAAGGGATATATCATTTACATGAAGGATCTCTCGGACATCAGGCCATATCTCAGGGCAGCGGAAACGTTCCGCCCGAAGCCGTATGTGTCTCAGCGGGATCATATGGCGAAACTGATCGAAACCTGGATTGATGAACACGTAAAATAAGCCTCTGATTAAATTAAATTCAGAAGGGCTTTTCAGTTCAGCTTAAGTTCAAGGCGCACATCATTTCAGAAGCGGATAGGTACTTGGCACATAGAATTCCTGCATATCATTCAGCCGGATGCAGCCAAGGGTTCTGCCGAATACACAGCCGCAGTCAATATGCAGCAGATTTCTGCCGTGGGCAATCTTTCCGTCATACGAAGGGCCATACATGAACGTCGGCATATGTCCGACGATCATCGTGACGTCCTCGAACGGGTTGTCATCGAGGCCGATATGAGACCATACCAGCTCCATTGCAGGGACTTCACATATTCTGACGCCGGGCTTTGCGTAACTGCCAAGACCCGCATGAACCAGAAGGTACCGGTTTCCGTTTACCTCCAGTTCACGATAAAAATCACATCCTTCCAGATAATGCTGGATGTCATAACAGACCGGATATTCACAATCCATGAACTGATTGGCAGTGATCATTCCGCCGTTGTTGTACAGCCAGTTCTGGAAATCGATATCCATATAGTAGAGATGAGAACTCTGTTTCTTGCCTTTGATCAGATCTGCTGTATAGTGGGCCAGCCAGATATCATGGTTTCCGTATATCACATGCATGTTACGGTGTGCCATGATCAGCCGGAGCGTATCGATCGGATACCTCCCGCGGTCACAGATATCGCCGACAATGTACATCTCATCATATTCACTGAATCGAATCAGCGCCAGCATCTGACGGAATTCGTCAAGACAGCCGTGCAGATCGGAAATAACATAAACTGACATAATTCTGAACCAGTTCGATTTTACCATGTTCCTGACCGGTTTTGACATGCCAGTTCAATGAAAAGCGCAGGAGAGCAGAGAGCGGGCTGAAAACCTGCTTCTGTCTGAACCGCATCTTAAAAATTGATTCTGAAGACTGAACCGGCGGGTTTCGGAAGAATACGGAATCAAAAACCTGCTTTTCAAGGGAATGCTCGTTTGCTATAATCTCAAGTTTTAAAGTAAATGCGCCGATAATCGCGTTATTATGCGGTTTCCGGCGCATTGTCTGTTTTCCCACCCAAACCTGATTCGGAGGTATGGCTAAAAAAATTATCATTTGGTTTTA
>JAFYGX010000256.1 GCA_017543025.1 Solobacterium sp. | reverse complement strand
TGAGGGAAAGGACTATTTTTTTATCAGAACTGAACAGTTCGAGCAAATGGTCGAAAACAACGAGCTCTTAGAGCACGCTACCTACGTAGAAAACAGCTATGGGACGCCAAGGCATTTTGTTGAAGAACGTTTGTCGAACGGGATCAATGTGATTCTTGATATTGAAGTTCAGGGTGCAAGACAGGTGTTTACAAAAGCAGAAGATGCTGTGACGGTCTTTGTACTGCCGCCGTCTATGGAAGCTTTGGAACAAAGGCTCTCCGCCCGCGGAACGGAGACCGAACAGACAATTGCCGCTCGTCTCAACAGGGCCCGGCAGGAGATCCGGGAAGCAGATTTCTATGAGTATATGATCATTAATGACAAAGTTGAGAGAGCAGCTGAAGAGCTGAATGCTATTATTACCGCATCCCACTGCAGATTTGACAGATCTCTGGTTTCTCAGCTTACGAAATAACCTGAAAGGAATTGAACGTTATGATGCTGTATCCCCCGGTAGCGGAGCTGGTTGATAAAGTAGGAAGCCGCTATCAACTTGTTAATCTTGTTGCCCGCCGCGCCCGTACACTTTCAACGGAAGCGGAGGATCATGAAATTGTTTTGGAGAAGAAACCCGTCTCCACCGCAATTGATGAAGTTTACACCGGAAAACTGACAATTCGCTGAATCACTCCATGTTTGCGAAACTCGCTCTGGATGCAGCGACATTTCCGATTGACAAACCATATGAGTACTGTGTTCCCGCTTCATTTGAAGCTGATCTCCGGCCCGGAATGCGCGTTATGGTTCCTTTCGGAAACGGCAACCGCATTACGGAAGGTATCGTACTTGCCCTGACCGCGGAGAGCGTTTACCCGAATTGCAAGGAGATCCTGCGGATTGCAGATCCTTATCCGCTTCTCAGTGCAGAACAGATCCGTCTTGCATATTTCATGAGGGAGCGTTATTTCTGTACCGTATATCAGGCAGTTCGTACGATGCTTCCGGCGGGACTTTGGCTCAACAAATCGGGATCTCCGCGCGGAAAAGATCATATGCGGGAAATGGTTCGCTTAACCGTTTCATCAGATGAAGCCGGTCTGCTGGTCGAGTCAAAAAGAAAGAATTCGCCAAAGCAGGCAGAACTGTTGGAGTTGCTGTCTGCTTTTGAAGCTCTCCCTGTCAGAGATCTGCTGCATTTTACCTCTGCTTCCAGAGCCTCACTTCTGCGACTGAAAGAACAGGAACTTGTTGAGTTCTATTCTGTAGAGGTATACCGAAGGCCGGTCAGTACAGCCGTTGAGCCGGAAGCGCTCCCTATCCTGACCGAAGATCAGCAATGCGTATTCCAGTCGATTCTGGAACTGTCTTCCTCCACGCCTGATACTCCCGCCGTTCATCTGATTTCCGGTGTCACCGGCAGCGGAAAAACATGTATATACGCTCATTTGATAGACAGCTGCCTGAAGGATGGGAAATCAGCAATCCTCCTTGTTCCGGAAATAGCTCTGACACCTCAGATCCTTTCCCGTTTTCATTCCTGGTTTGGTGATGTTGTCGCACTTTTGCACAGCAGCCTGTCCGTCGGAGAGCGCTACGATGAGTGGAAAAGGATTCAGCGGGGGGAAGCACGCCTGGTTATCGGTACAAGAAGCGCCGTATTTGCTCCGGTATCCGATCTCGGACTGATTATTATGGATGAAGAGCAGGAAGGCAGTTACCGTTCGGAATCAGCTCCGAGATACAATACCAGAGATGTTGCAAGATTCCGCTGTCATTTGTCGAATTCATCGCTGATACTGGGATCGGCCACTCCGGATATCCGCAGCCGTTATCTCGCCGAGACAGGTTCGTATTGCTTTCACACGCTTCAGCACCGTTATAATACAAAACCGCTTCCGGAAGTTCATATCATTGATATGAAAGATGAGCTCCGCAGCGGCAACCGGTCACTTTTCAGCCGTCAGCTGAAAGATGCTTTGCTGGATCGGATCAGCCGCGGTGAACAGAGTATTCTGTTCCTGAATCGGCGCGGAACCAACAAACTCGTCTGCTGTTCGGAATGCGGTTTCACATATCGCTGTCCGCACTGCTCAGTTTCCATGACATGGCATGCAAGGCAGAACAGGCTGATCTGTCACTATTGCGGTACTTCGAGTTCGCTTGATGCAAGATGTCCGCAATGCGGCGGTGTACTGAGTTACGTCGGTGCCGGAACTCAGCTCGCAGAGGAGGAGCTTTCTTCTTTTTTCCCCGATGTACAGATTCTTCGTGTAGACTCTGACACCGTCAGCCCCGTCGGGTCCCATCGCATTTTATTCCAGAAATTCGAGGAAGAGAAGATTCCTCTGATGATCGGAACACAGATGATAGCCAAAGGGCTTAACTTTGACAATGTTACATTGGTTGGGGTTCTGTCCGCAGATCAGAGCCTGTACAGCAACGATTTCAGAGCGGGTGAACGCACGTTTTCACTGATTACCCAGGTGATCGGGCGCAGCGGCAGGGGAGAGAAGACGGGAGAAGCTTTTATTCAGACTTATACACCGGATAATGAAATCATCCGGCTAGCCGCTCAACAGAACTATGAAGCCTTCTATCATCGGG
>JAFYGX010000255.1 GCA_017543025.1 Solobacterium sp. | reverse complement strand
GCGTTGAATGACGCTGTTATCACACGCGGAGGCTTTGCACGCCTGATACGTGTGGAATGCTGCGTTAACGGTGAATCATTCGGTATTTTTACTGCGGACGGAATGATTGCTGCAACTCCGACAGGATCCACCGGTTATTCTCTTTCAGCAGGAGGGCCGATTGTTCAGCCCGGTATGGACTGCATTGTTTTGACGCCTGTATGCGCCCACAGTCTTCAAAGCTGTCCCTGCATCGAATCAGGATCGTCCAGGATTTCCATGAAACTTCTTCCGGAACGTCAGCAGACTGCCGAGCTTCAGATAGACGGCATGGTATGCGGGAAGCTGGGGGCAGGAGATGAAATTCTGATATCCGGATCTGACAAAACTGTAAAACTGATCAGAATACATCCTTATCATTTCTTTTCTCTTCTGCAGGACAAACTGATTGAATGGGGATCAAAGCGCTGAATACCAGCAGACAGGCAGGTGAATAAGATGAAATCAAACCGTCAGGAAGAAATCCTGCGGATCATTGAAAACATGGAAATCGAGACACAGGAAGATTTAGCGAATGAACTCCGGAACAGGGGATATACGGTTACACAGGCCACCGTTTCCAGGGATATCAAAGAACTCCGTCTCATCAAAGTTTCAGGCCATAAGAGCGCCTACTGCTATGCGCATACCGGTCGCAATGAATCTGCAGTAAACGATCGTATGATCCGCCTGTTGTCCGATTCCACTGTCAGCGTCGATTTTGCCGGACAGATAGTCGTTGTCAAAACGCTGAGCGGATCTGCAAACGTTGCAGCAGAAGTTATAGACAATATGAACTGGACTGAAGTGCTCGGAACAATTGCGGGGGACAACACGATTTTTATCGCAGTGCGTGAAAAGAACGATGCTTCTGAGATATCATCGCGGATCCAACGGATAATAAACGGACAAAAGCTTTCGGGCGAAAGAGGCGCGCAATGATTCGTACAATTTCAATCCATAACATTGCGTTGATCGAGCAGATGCATCTTCAGCTTCATTCAGGAATGCTCGTCCTTTCCGGAGAAACAGGTGCGGGGAAAAGCATTATCATTGATGCTGTTGCACTGATTCTGGGCGGACGCGCCGACAGGGATCTGATCCGTTCCGGATGTGAACATGCATCCGTTGAAGCTGAGTTTGACCTGGAACCTGAATCTGCGATTTTTTCCTTTCTGGAACGGGAACGGATCGGATTTGAAGGAAACTCAGCAATCCTTTACAGAGAAATATCTCTGAACGGAAGGAATATATGCCGGATCAACGGCGTTGTTGTAACTCTCGCAATCCTGAAAGAAGCCGCCTCCTTTCTGCTGAACCTTCACGGGCAGAGTGAATATCAGTTCCTGGCTGATCCGGAAAGGCATCTTTCCTATCTGGATCTGATGGGCGGCGATTCTCACCGGCTTCTTATCGAAAAAACACAGCAGGCATATCAGAAATTCATTTCGAATCACCGGTATTATGCAAAGCTTGTGAAACTGAATGAGACTAAAGAACAGCGTATCGAAACAGTGAAGTTTTCGCTTGGAGAACTGCGCAAAGCTGATTTTCATCCGGGCGACGAACAGAAGTTAGCTGATGAAAGCAAATTGCTTATGAGAGCATCCCGCATTCACAGCCGAATCCAAAAAACTGTCGTTTTGCTTGGAAAAGGTGAAACAGAATCAGATGCGCTTCATAATCTGCAGGAAGCCGCCAGGGAACTTCATAGTCTGACCGGTGATGATCCTGAATTCGGTGCTCTCGCAGACCGTTGTGACAACCTGTTTTACAGTCTGGAAGATCTTGTATACGACCTTGATATTCTGTCGGGGAAATACGAATATAATCCCGGAGCATTGGAAAGTACTGAATCCAAACTGGATTCGATACGCAAAATATTAAGAAAATACGGTCCTGCAGAAGATGACGTTCTCCGGAGACAGGATGAACTTGAAAAGGAATTTTCTTTATTGTCGGAGCTTGATACTGTACTGGAAAGAACCGGAAACGAGCATAAAAAACTGCTTGCGTTTTACCGCGCAGCGGCAAAGGAACTCTCGTTATCGCGCAGAAAAATTGCTGAATGGTTTGAGAATAAGATGATGAATGAACTTCAGGATCTCGGCATGCAGCATACAATAATCCATGTCGCTTTTCAGGAGCATCCGGCCGGGAAACCGGTTATGCCGTCTCCGGCCGGGGATGACCGGGTAAGCTTTATGATGAGCCCAAACCCCGGTGAACCTATGAAACCCATGTCAGCCATTGCATCAGGTGGAGAACTGAGCAGAATCATGCTTGCCGTAAAAAGCATTGAATCAGGCAGGAGCGGTATCCCGACTATGATCTTTGATGAGATCGACACAGGAATCAGCGGACGGATGGCGCAGGCAGTTGCGGAAAAAATGATTTCCATTTCACGCCGGCAGCAGGTGATCTGTATCAGTCATCTGCCACAAATTGCCGCGGCCGCAGATCATCATTATCTTGTTTACAAAAATGTCCAGAACGGACGAACTGTTACAGAAACGGCTGAACTGACGTATACGCAGCGCATTGATGAAATTGCCAGAATGATCAGCGGAGCACAGGGAATCTCGGAAAATGCAAAGCAATATGCTTCCGGACTGATATCAGCTGCCGAAGAAAAGAAGAAGGAAATATCCCTTGATCGGTAACGTTTTCAGAAATTACTTGCCAACTGCTGTATTGATCGGTATAATTATTGTTATGGAGTTTGTTGTAGTTCGCAGCACTTCAGAATGTACATGCAAAATGAACGGGGAGGAATAATTCATGTCCAAAAAGTATCTCTACCTCTTCAGCGAAGGAAACGCATCCATGCGTGATATTCTCGGCGGCAAAGGAGCAAATCTGGCCGAGATGACGCATATCGGTCTTCCTGTTCCTCAGGGGTTCACGATCTCTACGGAAGCCTGTACCCAGTATTATGAGGACGGACGTCAGATCAACGATGAAATTCAGGCCCAGATTATGGAATATATCTCCAAGATGGAAGATCTGAATGGAAAGAAATTCGGCGATCTGCAGAATCCTCTCCTCGTTTCTGTCCGTTCCGGCGCACGTGCTTCCATGCCCGGCATGATGGATACGATTCTGAATCTTGGACTGAATGATGAAGTTGTCGCAGCGATGATTGCAGGAAATGACGATCCGAAATTCGCCCGGTTTGTTTACGACAGTTACCGCCGCTTTATCCAGATGTATTCCGACGTTGTTATGGAAGTCGGCAAGAAATACTTCGAGCAGCTGATCGACGAAATGAAAGCTAAAAAGGGCGTTACATTCGACGT
>JAFYGX010000034.1 GCA_017543025.1 Solobacterium sp. | reverse complement strand
TTGATGCCGGCATAATCCAGCAATACCGGATCCGGTTTGGTCTCCTCCCGGCAGTTCGGGCAGATGCGGCGAACCAGACGCTGTGAGATAACGCCGCGCACCGAGCCGGCAATCAGATACGGCTCTACGCCCATATCCTTGAGTCGGTCAATCGCCGAGCAGGCATCTTCCGTATGAATAGTTGATAATACAAAGTGACCGGTCATGGCGGCACGCATCGCGATTTCTGCTGTTTCGCCATCACGGATCTCACCGATACAGATAATATCCGGGTCCTGACGCAGGCACGCACGCAGCGCGCTGGCAAATGTCAGACCGACTTTTTCGTTGATCGCTACCTGGGTAACCCCTTCAATCTGAAATTCAACCGGGTCTTCGAGCGAAATCATATTCACCGTATCGCTCTTGAGCGCATTGATCATGGTATAGAGCGTCGAAGTCTTACCGGAACCGGTCGGACCGACGATCAGCACAACGCCGCTGGTATTCTTCATCAGGCGGTCAAACTTCGGGATATCTTCATCGGTAATACCGATGCCGTGCGGGTTCAGAATGGACTGTTCACGCATCAGCAGACGGATAACGATCTTTTCTCCGTAAATGGTCGGAAGTGAATTCAGACGGAGGTCGATGTTCGTTCCGTCCGGCCGTCTCGCAATCGCACGGCCATCCTGCGGAATCCGTCGTTCAGCGATATTCATATTGGCCATGACCTTGAATCTTGAAATGACCGCAGACTGCAGTTCCTTCGGGATCTGAAGCACTTCATTCAGACGGCCGTCCACACGGAGTCTTACGACCATTTCATGTTCCCGCGGTTCAATATGAATATCACTGCACTTCTCCACGATGCCGCGTTCAATGATCGAGTTGACAAGCTTTACGGTAGGCGCCGCATTGGTATCGTCGCTGTCAAGCACCGAGGCTCCCATATCCACCGTGGTAAAGCCCTGCTCTTCTCGCATCTCCTCCATGGCCTTCGCCGCGCCTTCGTTTTCATACAGAACCGACAGCGCACGGTCAATCGCCCGCGAATATGCAATCATCGGAATGACCCGTTTCCGCGTGGTATTCTTGACGTTCTCAACCGCCATGAAGTTCATCGGGTCTTCCATGGCAAGATACAATGTATCCTTGTCGAGTTTTACCGGAATCACACGGTTCTGCTTCGCGATATTCTTCGGAACCAGCGTCACAAGCGAAGGGTCGATCTTCGCTTTGTTCAGGTCGATAAAGTCAATACCCAGCTGCATTCGAAGAATTTCGATCAGCTGATCCTCGGTAATATATTTTTCATCAACAAGATAGGTACCGAGTCGTTTTCCGGACCCCTTCTGCCCGGCAAGCGCTTCTTCCAGCTGCTCTTCGGTGATTGCACCGACATCAACAAGCATTTCACCAAGACGCTTATACTTCATAAACCCCCAACCTCCTGAGACATGATAAAAAGAATTGATGAACTGCCTTTATTTTACTGTTTCTTCCGGTTCTTTTTCAACCGCCCGGAAAAAACCGGGTACTGTTCCTGTTCATCTGCACAAACCGCACGGAACAGCAGAACTGTTTTCTGCATTCAAAAAGGAACCGCATCCGGTTCCCTACAGCTCATCATTCTCTCTTAACTCCACAAACAGATCACATAATACCGGGTCAAACTGTGTTCCCCGTCCTTCCTTCATGATCCTCAGCGCCTGCTCTTTCGGCATGGCCTTCTTATAGCACCGCTCTGCCGTCAGAGCATCATAGACATCCGCCAGGGCCATCACTCTTGCCTCAAGCGGAATCGCTTCTCCTTTCAGACCATCCGGGTAGCCGGTACCGTCATACCGCTCATGGTGATGCTTTGCGACATTGAAGGCAATATTCACAAACCGCTCATCCTGGATCCCTTCGAGAAGCCGATGCACGATACTGCCGCCAAACGGGGCATGCATACGCATCTTCGCAAATTCCGCTTCATCCAGCCGTCCGGGCTTCAGAAGCACCGCATCCGGGATCCGGATCTTTCCGATATCGTGCAGCGCTGCAGCCTGAATCACCATTTCGATATATTCATCGGTAAGCACCTCCGAAAACAGCTTCCGCTGCTTCATCGCATACAGAAGATTCTTAACCAGCTCCATCGTCCGCTTGACATGTTCTCCGGTATTCTCATCCCGCTCTTCAATGAGATCTGCCATGGATACGATGATCCGCTGCTGGATCTTTGCGATCTGCTCTTTTTCTTCCCGGATCCGGATAAACTCCGCCGCTTCATTGGCGTTGGTACAGGAGACCACGCCGTAAAGAAACAGAGAGAAAAACAGAAAGCTGATTGCATTCACCGTATTGAGCTCAAATACATCCGGTGAAGAGACAATCTTTGAGTTTAACAGAAACACAAACGCAGCCCCTGTCTGAAACAGGCCCATACGCCACAGCACATCGGTAAACAGAAGCGGCAGTCCTACCAGCATCACAATAAAGCTCACAGCCGGGGCATCCGAAATACTGCCGGTATAAATACCGAGGATCAGTGAAAACGCCAGTTCCATTGCCAGCGTCAGATAACAGAACAGAAGCCGGAAGCCGCGTTTTTTTGCCCATGGTGTAAATGCCAGAAACAGCATCAGAAACGACCCTCCGCACATCGAGGCATATAACGCTCTTGCGTGGCTCAGCCGCGGGCTTGCCATACTGACAAGCAGCAGGACGCCGGCCACCACCGAAGCAAGACCAAGAAACATCCGCATATGAAGCAGATTATGCTCCGCCATCATCGGCTGAATCGCAATATAGGTTTCCTTCGTCTGTCCTTCCCAGCAGAGAACTCGGACAAAACTGTTCCAGCGTTCGTTCAGCGTTTTACTCCAGTTTTTCATATCACGCTTGATTCTAGCAGAAAAATATGCATTACTTCACGGAAAACGGATTCTTCATGCTATGATTTTAGAAAGAAAGAGTTATTATTATGGCAATTGAACGTTATACGAGAGATGAGCTGACCGCTTATCTTGAATCGCTGCAGCAGCAGTATGACAGGGTTCGGCTTGTCAATCCGTACGAATGCCGCAGTTTTTCTTTGCGCCGTGATGGAACGTTCCGTTACGGTCCTTACTGCTACGGCGTCTGGAATATCTCCAACCGCTGTACCAACTGCATTTCTCTGAAAGCTAGTGAATCCGGCGTTGAAATGGATAAGGATGAACTCAAAGATGATGTGATTCATCATATCCACTCCAAGCCGATCGAACTCGAGCTGGATGACGGTACATTATACCGCTGTGTGGTGGAGATGATCTCCATTTCTCCGAAGAAGGATGATCACGCGGAGTCGAGAATTAACCCGCACGTTACACGGGAACGGTTCGCAGATGCTTTGACCTATGTCCTGCAGAACATGCACTCCGGAATTGCCTGCTTCAATCTCAGCGGGCAGTGTATTTATGCAAATGCAGAAGTATTTCGTTTATTTGAATGCAACGACAATCTGGAAGAATTCCGGACCTTCCTTGAAGGCTGGCTGAAGCTGCCGGCAGAAGAAGCCGGAGATGTCTGGACGCAGACCTTCCGTGGAAAAGACAGCAGCCGGGTGATCGAAATACAGCGCTTCCCCCTGGAAGATACACTCGGTAAAACGATTGGCCGGTATTATTTCTTCTTTGACCGCACCGAACAGCAGAAAAAACTGGATGTTGAGCATTTCCAGGCAACCCACGATGAACTGACGCAGGTATATAACCGCTACGGCTTCTACGGAATGGTGCGGGAGATCATGCAGAAAGATGCAGATCATGCCTATCTGCTTGTGGTATCCAATCTGCGGGACTTCAAATTATATATGGAGCTCTTCGGCATGCAGCGGGGAAATGAGCTCCTCCTGCAGATAGCAGATCTGATCCGCGAATACTGCAGTCAGAAAAACAACTGTGTGATCGGACGCATCCAGGATGACCGCTTTGCCCTTCTGATCCGCAAAGATGAATTCAATGAGGATATCCTGCTGAGGGGAATGGATGAAATCAGCCACCGTTTTACCAGCGAAAGCTTCAATGTTCATAACCATGTCGGCATTTACGAGATTGATGACCGGAACGTACCGATCGCCATCATGTATGACCGTGCACTGATGGCAACCAGAGCAATCTTTGATCAGGGCAACAATGCCTATTCCTATTTCAGCAGCGAAATGATGCAGAATACACTGCATGACCTTTCCATTCTCAGTGAATTCCGTTCCGCACTTGCACAGGGGCAGTTTGAAATCTACCTGCAGCCGCAGATTACCTGTGAGGAAGAACTGATCGGTGCAGAAGCCCTTTGCCGGTGGAATCATCCGGAAAAGGGAATCATACCCCCGCCTGAATTTATCCGTGTACTGGAAGACTACGGGCAGATTCATCTGCTGGACGCGTATATCTGGGAGCTTGCGGTAAAACTGCTGAAAAAATGGCAGGGAACTCCCCTGGAACATCTGTTTCTCACGGTTAATATCTCAGTCAAGGATTTCTTCTATCTGGATCTCTACGAAACCTTCACCACACTGGTCGGCACCTATGGCGTACCGCCATCCAAACTGAAGCTGGAAATCACAGAATCTGTATTCATGAGTGATTCTCACAGAACAATAGAACTCATTACACAGCTTCAGAAATTCGGGTTTGAAGTCGAAATTGACGATTTCGGCTCCGGTTTCTCCAGCCTGAATCTCCTGAAAGACTTCAATGCGGATGTGCTGAAAATCGATATGGGCCTCATTAATGAGATCGAAAACCATTCACGTTCCAAAACCATACTCAACGCAGTCATTTCCATGTCGAAGGGACTGGACATGCCGGTTGTCTCCGAAGGTGTGGAAACTGCGGATCAGGTCAATTATCTGCGCAACATCGGCTGCGATATCTTCCAGGGTTTCTATTACTGCAGACCGATCCCTGTTTCTGAATTTGAGGCAAAGTATTTCCCTTCCGTCTCATTTGAGTAATGGAATCAAAAACAACTTTTCCACTCAAATACCTCGCAAAAAAACAGAACGGACTGTGTCTCTGCCTGTATCAATTCGGTATGATTCAGGCATTCCACAGTCCTTTTTTCAATCCCATTTCACCAGCAAACTCCTGCTTACTCACTGCACCGGATGTATTTCGCAACCAGCGCAGAAATCGTCTCCGAAGGAATCATTTTCAGAATTGAAATAATCTCTTCTTCTGATCTTCCGTCTTTCAGCATCCCGAAGACAATTTCTTTACATTTCTCATCACGACCTTCTTCACGACCTTCTTCACGGCCTTC
>JAFYGX010000254.1 GCA_017543025.1 Solobacterium sp. | reverse complement strand
GGGAAGAAGTATTTGCGGATGCGATTGCGCTTCTGGAAAAGAATATCGCCGTGATTCATCTGAAAGACTATCAGAGAGAAACCGGTCCCCGGACCTGCATGGCTGCCGGCCTGGGTGATATGGATTACACTCCGATCCTGAAGTTTGCGAACGAAAAGAAGCCGCATATTCAGGCGACGCTGGAGAATACCAGACCGGAAAATGCAGTGCAGGCAAGAGAATTTCTGGTAAATCTGGAACACAGTCTGCAGAAGGAAGAACAGAGATGAACATTCAGAATCCGATTCTGTTTGCGGATTATTCGGATCCGGATGTGATCCGGGCTGACGGACGGTATATTCTTACCGCTTCAAGCTTCAATTATGTGCCAGGCATGCCGATCCTGATCTCAGAGGATCTTGTGAACTGGCAGCTGAAAGCATATGCGATTGATCAGATTGCGGAAGACCCCAGGCAGGGAGTTCCGCATGAAGACAGTGAAGCGATTGGCCGGCGGTTTGAGATTCCGCGTCATTCGGAAGGGGTATGGGCTCCTTCGATCCGGGTTCATGACGGGAAGTATTATATCTATTACGGCATGCCGGATGAAGGAATTTATGTCATCATGGCAGAAGACCCGCTGGGGCCCTGGACAACACCGATCTGTGTCCGTCCGGCAAAGGGATTCATCGATCCCTGTCCGTACTGGGACGAGGACGGAAGAGCCTATATAATCCATGCATATGCAAGAAGCCGGATCGGTTTCAAAAGCATGCTGGGAATCTTTGAGATGACGCCGGACGGGACCAGAGCGATTTCCGATGATCAGTTTATCTTTGACGGGAATGATCCTTCTCATCCTGCGCTTACAATTGAAGGTCCGAAGGTGTACCGGCGAAACGGATACTACTACATCCTGGCTCCGGCCGGAGGCGTGAAATACGGCTGGCAGACAGCGCTTCGCAGCCGTTCGATTCATGGGCCCTATGAGATCCGTACTGTGATGGAACAGGGCAATACGGTGATCAACGGGCCGCATCAGGGCGGACTTGTCGATACACCGGACGGAAAAGAGTGGTTTCTGCATTTTCAGGACCGGGGTCTTTACGGACGTATCTGTCACCTTCAGCCGGTCGAATGGGTCGATGACTGGCCGGTGATCGGAAGCGATGAAGACCATGACGGCATCGGAAATCCGGTATCCGCTTTCCCGATGAATGAATGCGGAGTGCAGAAGCGGATGCAGGAATCATCGGATACCTTCCGAAATCATACGATCGGTCTGCAATGGCAATGGCTCGGCAATCTTTCCCGCAGCCCTTACGGTGAAAGCAGCCGGGCAGACGGGATCGCATTGAAGGCAATGAATCTGTCGGAAGAAGCAGAGCCGATTATCTGGCACAGTTCCAATGTGCTGACGCAGAAGCTTGTTATGCCGGAATTCCGGCTGGATTTCCGGCTGGATGCCTCCGGGCTGAAAGAAGGCAATCGCGCCGGCATCGTAATGATGGGCGGTCAGTATACTTCGCTGGATGTGCGCAAGGAAAACGGAGGAATCCGGCTTGTGCTTGCGGAATCGGAAGGGGACGACAGCGACAGGAAGGAAAAGGAAGTAAATTCGTTTCTGCTGAAGGAAGCGGATCTTTCCGATCTTACCCTGCGGATGATTTTTGTCCGGACTTCGCGGGCAGATGTTTCTGACCAGGGGGAAGTGATCTGTAAGGCGAAGCCTGCGGAAGATCTCTATTACTGCAGTATTGAATCAGAGAAACCGGAGCTGCGGTTGTTCTGGAAGATCAAAGACGGACCGTTTGCGGATACGGGCTGCCGGTATACGCCTTCCGATCATACCTGGGTCGGCGCGAAAACCGGATTCTATGCATTAGCCTGCAGGGGTGCGGAAGAAGGAACTGCAGAATTCCTCTCCGTCCTTGCCGAAGAACTCTAGAACGAACAGAAAAAAAGGACTGTACAGGCCTCAGAAGCGACTCCCTGCATTGCAGGGAAGCCGGAGGCAGCTGCAGTCCTTTTTATCCGGTTCTGATCAGAAATCGTTCGGGATTTTCTTCAGAACGCTGCCGCGATCTTCCACCAGATCGGTTTTCCGGCTGTTCCGGTAGCTTCGCGGAGAGAGGCCGTACTCCTTTTTGAATACGTCCTTGAAGTAGTTACTGTCGGAGAAGCCGGAGTTCTGGGCGACTTCTGAAATGGAGTGAGAGGTGGAGAGAAGCTCGTCTTTTGCATGCTTGAGTCTTACATAGGTAAGATATTCCTTCATTCCCATTCCGGTGATCAGATGAAACCGTTTGGAAAAATAGGCAGGGGAGAGGCCGGATTTTTCAGCCAGAAAATTCAGCGTGATCGGAAGATTGTAATGCTCTGAGATATAATGAGCTGCCTCCTGAATGGAAATATCGCCTTCCTGTTCATTCAGGGTGGAATGACCGGTATTGGCGATACAGTACCGGTTGGAAAGAACCATGAACTCCTGAAACAGCAGCTGAAGCAGTATCTCGGTGTTTTCATCGTTGACCTGATCTTCATGAAGCATCTGCTCGATCACATAATCCATCGCTTCCTGATGAGAGCCAGGGGTATGATACATCGCGGCTTTAGTCAGAAACCGCTCTTTCATTCCTTTCAGCACATAATCGTTTCCCCGCATCAGATCTTCTTCGCGGAAATAGATATTTACCCGGGTCGTTGCTGTGATATACCGGTTGTAATGAACCAGATTCGGCGGCACCAGCATGAAATCGCCGCTGTGCAGATCAAAGAGGCGGTCATCGACAAAAAAGCGGGTGTTTCCTTTCTGTGCATAGAAAATCTCATAGTAGTTATGCGAGTGATTCTCCGCCATGTGGTAATCGCTGCTGCGGACTGTGCTGTTGCAGTAAATCCGGTTGATAATGTCGTTTGATATACGCATTCATATACTCCGATCAGTTTTCAGAGATTCCGGATCACTGCCGAACGAAGCGTGTAGAAGAAAGGGGTTGTTCCATACGCTGCCGCTCCGAATACTGCTCCGGTAAATCGTTTCCCCATCGCAATGCCTTCATCGCAAAGGTAATATACATTATCGAGGATTTGTTCACGGAGTAATGTGCCTGTTTCGGAAAAAAGAACAAATCTGCGTTTCAGACCATCCGTTTCGGTGCGGAACCGGTAAACATAGTTCTGTTCGGGCAGCCGGTACGGCTCGTGGACGATCGTTTCCGTTCCGATCCGTTCCGTAAGGGAACAGTAACATCCGTCTTCTTTCATTGAGATACCGAAAAAGACATAGGTGTTTTCATCGTAATACGAAACCATCCCGGCTTCCTGTCCGCTCAGAAGGCCAGGCAGCTGCAATGTGATCTCTGCCTCAAACCGGAATGCCTCCTGCCGATGGAGAAAGAGATTACGGCTGTTTACGGAAGAAAGCGGAAACGGAGAAGAACGCAGGATAATACCGGAAGAAGTCGGGGTGACGCCGGAAGGTTCCGGTTCCCGCGGCGTCATCCAGCCGGATGGCCAGCATCTGCTCTGAAAAACCGTTTCTTCCGCATCTGACGCTGCAGCCTCATCCCTGCTTTCATCCATATCCGGAAACGGCTTCGGGGCAAGCGCAGAAGGACCTCTGAGCGCATTGACGACCGGCCAGCCATCCGGAGTCCAGGTGATTTCATCGAGTGAGGTTTCTCTTCCCAGCATACTGAAGGAGCCGTTGAGACAGCGGCCGCAGAGATAGACCATATACCAGCGTCCATCAGGGGTCATGACCGGTTTGCCGTGTCCGCAGCGCTGAATTCCGGCTTCCGGGTCGTTCTGCCGCATGATCGGATTGTACGGGCACGGTTCGTAAACGCCGGTCCGTTCACGGCTTCTCGCAACGGTGATGCGATGATTCATGCCGGTTCCGCCTTCTGCCTGGAAGAGATAATAATATCCGTCTTTCTTCAGCAGATGGGGGCCTTCCGGCGCATGTTTCTGGGAGCCATAGTAAAGAAGAACCGCATCTGAGATTTTTTCTGTACAGTCTTCATTCAGCTCAAAGATCCGTGCACCCCGGTTCAGCAGCATATAATGCCGGCCGTTTTCATGAAAGATGGAAGGATCGATTCCGTCTTCATCAATAAAGGAAGGTCTGCTGTAGGGGCCTTCGGGCCGGTCGGAAGAGACGACCATCTGTCTGCGGTAAACGGTGCCGGTGTCGTTGTAGCGGTAAGTTGCAGTGATATAGAAACGTCCCTGATCATAGCTGATATCCGGCGCCCAGTATCCTCTGCCGCCTTCGAGTTCACTGAGTTCAGACCATTCGGGATTGATGATCGCATGGCCGATGATCGTCCAGTGCACAAGGTCTGTGGAATGGGAGACGGGGATACATGGAAAGAAGATAAAGGAAGAATTCACCATGTAATAATCGTTCTCCACCCGGACAATGGACGGGTCCGGAAAAAAACCGCGGCGGATGGGATTGTGGTACATGGCCGGATACGGGGTTGTGACGATGGAGCGGTAATACGGATACAGCGTATCCGGATACAGCTCATATGCCATCTGATATGGCGTGATCAGCGCGTGATCTGCCTGCAGCACGGACATGCCTCCGCGCTCAATCAGATAGCGGCATTTTTGAACATCTCCGGAAGCTGTGGCATAATGAAGGATGTTTCTGTGCATGGAATCAGTTTCATCGAGACTCGCACGGGAATACTCCGTCAGATAGCGGAGAAGTTCAGATGATCCGTATTGTGCGGCGAGCAGAAGCAGGGGAATTCCTTCTTCTGCCGGTTCGCTGATGGATGACGGCGTGATAGTAAGAATCTGTTTTACCTGATCGAGATCGTTCTGCATCACTGCCTGTTCGAGAGGGGACATACGAACTCCTTTCTGATTATTCGACAGTGCTTCCATTTTAGCACACGGAAAGCGGATTCTTTACTGATACAGGAGGGCCTGACAATGCCTGTGATGGATGAGTTCAGAGAAGAACGGGAAGCGATCCGGCACGCTCCGTTCCAAAAAAAACTGGAATACTTCAAAGATTACTATCTGCTTGCGACCGTCGTCATCGTTTTTGCGGCTGCAGTGGGCGGGGCATATCTTTATTCGGTACTGACGGCGAAGCAGACAGCACTGTATGCGGTTCTGGTCAATTTCATTGAACTGGAGCACTCGACAGAAGAGATCGCAGAGGTGTTTACGGAGGCTGAGCTCAACCCGAAGAAGGAGACGGTTGTAATTGACCATTCTTCCTATATTTCTGCCGATTCGAATGAAATCAACTTTCTCAAATACGGCTATGAAGATGAGCAGCGGCTGTTTTCCATGGTAATGACAGGTGACATTGATCTGTTTATCAGCGGACAGGATGTTGTGGAGCGATATGCGGAGCAGGAGTGGTTTGATGATCTTACCGGCATTCTGACAGAAGATATCCTGCAGCGGTTTGAAGCGGAAGAACGTCTGTTCACCTTCAGAGGAAAACCGATCGGAATCCGGGTTGATGATTCCTCTGTGATGAAGCGTTCCTATTACTATAACGGGAAGAAGGGAGAAACGGTTTACGCCTGTATCCCGGCAAACAGCACGCATCATGAAACAGCGATGAAATTTGTGCAGTTCCTTCTGAATGCGGACTGAGGCTTCATACGGCAAGAAGCAGAAGAGCATTCAGAAAACCGTGTGTATAATATTGGGCGGAGATAAAAGCTATGGATTACGAAAAACTACTTTCTGAATCAGCCAGAAAAATGCGGCCATCCGGTATCCGGAAATTCTTTGATCTTGCGGCGGAAATGCCGGAGTGTATTTCGCTCGGCGTCGGTGAACCGGATTTTCAGACCCCATGGGATATCCGGGACGCAGCGATTCATTCTCTGGAAATCGGCAGAACGAAATATACGGCAAATTCCGGTCTCCGGGAACTGCGCGAGGAAATCGGTGTCTATATGAACCGGAAGTTCGGTCTGTCCTATCAGCCGGATGAAATGGTTGTCACGGTCGGCGGCTCGGAAGCGATCGACCTTGCGATCCGCGCACTGGTGGAACCCGGCGATGAGGTAATCATTCCGGAACCGTGCTATGTCAGCTATGATCCGATCACGACGCTGACACATGGCGTACCGGTACCGGTAGCGTGCCTGGAAGAAAATGAATTCCGGATTACAGCAGAACAGATCAGGGCAGCGATCACCCCGAGAACCAAGATCCTTGTCCTTGGCTTTCCGAACAATCCGACCGGAGCGATCCTGCGGAAGGAAGATCTCGAAGAAATCGCAGAAGTGCTGAAGGATACAGATATTACGGTTCTCTCGGATGAGATCTATGCGGAGCTGGCATACGGGATCTCACATGTATCCATCGCATCGATTGAAGGAATGAAGGAACGTACGGTCGTAGTCGGAGGCTTCTCCAAGACATTCTCGATGACCGGCTGGCGGCTTGGGTTTGCCTGCGGGCCGAAACCGCTGATCGCAGCGATGCTCAAGATTCATCAGAGCTGCATCATGGCTGCCCCGACCACCTCGCAGTATGCTGCGATCACCGCCCTGCGGGATTGCGACGACGATGTGGAGGAGATGAAGCGGCAGTATGATACCAGACGGCAGTACTGTGTGCGCAAACTGAATGAAATGGGACTGAAGACCTTTGAACCGCGCGGCGCATTCTATGTATTTCCGAATATCACATCCAGCGGAATGAGCAGTGAGGAATTCTGTGAGCGGCTGCTGCAGGAAAAACATGTGGCAATCGTGCCCGGCACCGCGTTCGGTGCGGCCGGAGAAGGATTTGCCCGGATCAGCTACGCTTACAGCATTGAGCATCTGCGCGAAGCGTTTCGAAGGATGGAAGAGTTTCTTGAAGAACACAGAGGGGGAAAAGACTGATGGATTCCATGAAATTGCTGAATCTGCTTGCGGATGACCCGCGGGCAACCATTACGGATCTTGCGGATATTCTCGGCGAATCTGAAGCGAGCGTCAAAGCGGAAAAAGAGCATCTTGAAGCGAACAAGATCATCTGCGGATATCATACCGTGATCAACTGGGACAAGACCAATATCGAGCATGTGGATGCGTATATCGGCGTCAGTGCGAAGCCGGAACGGAATGCAGGTTATGATAAGATCGCCGAACGGATCGCCCGCTTCCCCGAGGTTGCCAGCCTCTATCTGATGAGCGGAACTTCGGAGTTTCTGGTCAGCCTCAACGCGAGAACCATGAAGGAAGTGGCGGATTTCGTCGGTTCCAAACTCGCTCCGATCGAAGGCGTCAGTTCGACTGTCACGATGTTTGTTCTGAAAAAATATAAGGTCAACGGGGTTACGATGGATATGAAGGAAGAGATCGGCGATGAGCGCATGATCATTTCCGCCTGACTCTTTCCTGATTCAGAAAAGAAAAAAAGAGCCGGCCGTAAGATTACAGCAGTAATCCGGGGACCGGTTTTTTCGTTGTGACGGAACAAAATCTGTAATGCAGTGCCTGCAGACGGTCTGTACCGGCTCAGTTTTTTCCGTGATCGGAAAACAGCAGATAAAATCCGGCTGCGACAAAACAGCCTCCGCCGATCACATTGCCGATGGTGACGGGAATCAGATTGTGAAGAAGAAAGCCGGTGAGGGAAGCACCGGAAGAAGCGGATACCATCATGCCTGCGGGAATGAAGTACATATTGGCGATTGAGTGTTCAAAGCCGCACAGCACAAACAGCATTGTCGGAAGATACAGACCGGCAATCCTGCCCGCAAGCTCATCTGCCGCAAAGGACACCCACACGGCAAGGCAGACGAGAATATTGCAGAGAATTCCGCGCACAAGTGCAGCAGGAATGGTCAGCTCACATTTTGCGGCCGCGGCAGATGCCATGGTTTCTGCAAGTGCACCGCCAAACAGGGAAGGAAGACCGGAATGGACGGCCAGCACTGCGATCAGAAGCGAACCGATCAGATTGCCGAGATAAACAAAGAACCAGCTTTTCAGCACATCGATCCCTTTTACTTCCTTCTCCAGCAGGGGGAGAATAAGAAGGGAGTTGCCGGTGAACAGTTCGGTTCCGACACACAGTACAAGGGTGAGTCCCACCGGGAATACGAGTGCGCCGAAGAGTCTTGCAAGACCTGCATCCGCAACCGAAGAGCCGACAATCTGTGAACCGAATGCGCCAAGCGCAATGAACGCTCCGGCAAAGATGCCGCTGATGAGCATTCTGTGCGGAGCCATCCTGCACTTGTTTTTTGCGGCAGTGCGATAGAATTCTGTAATCTGGACTGAAGTTTTCATATCTGTTCCTTTCATCCGGAAGTTTTCCGGAATATAACCTGTATATCATAGCTGAGGAACGCGGTGATTCCCACAAAAAAAAAGCTCCAAGGAGCTGCTTTACTGAAATGTCCGTTTTTCATATCCGATGCAGGAAATCTTCCATCCTGCCGCAAACAGCAGCAGTGAGAGCAGCGGAATCCCGAGCGAGAGAAAGACGGCAGGGATGGACTGCAGAAAGGAGAGAACGGCGGAAGCCTGCGTGATTATCAGCATTCCGCAGCCGACAGTGACAGCGATCAGCACCATTCTGCCAAGCTGACTCTTCTGCGGGCCGAACAGAAAGGCTGTCGTCAGAGAAACCGAGATGGAAACTGCTCCGGTCACAATGATCATCCCTGCGATAAGACAGGTTTCGGAAAACGAAAGGCCGAAACCGAACAGGGACAGGATTCCCTGGGCGACGGTATAGAACAGCGTGTAGGCAAGCACAACAAGCAGGGAAAGAAGAAACTTCTCCGTTACCTGAAGACTGCGGGTAATCGGCAGGATTTCGCAGTACAGTGTCCATTTCTGCGTTTCATCCATGCTCTGCAGACCGGAAACCATGGAGCTCAGCATGAATACGGAATAAACAGCCCAGTACGGATTCTTCGGATTGAGAAACGATATGATGAGAAACAGCAGACAGATCATAAGCCAGGTACGGTAAACCTGACGCATGATGCACAGATCTTTATAAAGCAGTCCTTTCATGCGGAATGATTCGCTCCTTTCGTCATAAGAATGAAGATGTCTTCAATGGAAGCGGGCTCCTGAGAAAGACCGGCGGGAATCTGATCATGTTTCATGAGAAGTTCTGCGCCGTAGGGAGTGATCCGCTTACCGAATACAGCAGATCTGTCGATCTGTTCCAGCCGGTCGCCGGGACAGTGGACGATCCGCCAGCTTTCCTGCATCACATCCTTCGCCTCATTGGCCATGATACTGCCTTCATGAAGCAGAACGATATAATCACAGGCTTTTTCCAGGTCGCTTACGATGTGGGAAGACATCAGAATCGAATGATGTTCTTCCCGTGTAAAGTCGATCAGAAGATCCAGCAGTTCATCCCGGGCAAGCGGATCAAGACCGCTTGTCGCCTCATCGAACAGCAGCAGCTGAGGGTGATGGCTGAGCGCGCACAGAATCTTCAGTTTCATCTGGTTGCCTTTGGAAAGACTGGCATACGGGGTGGTTTCGGGAATGTTCATCTGACGGCCGAGCTGTGCGTAATATGCCGCATCGAAGCCCGGATAGAGCATTCCGAACAGTGTTCCGATTTCCTTCCGGTTCATCATAAGCGGCGGGTGGCCGTCTTCACTGACGACGCCGACCTGATTCATCACTTCCTTGTGATGATGCGGATCACTGCAGCCAAGCAGTGAGAACGTTCCTTCATCACATTTCGCAATGCCGGTAAGAATACGGAAAATTGTCGTCTTGCCGGCGCCGTTTTCCCCGACCAGCCCCATGATCATTCCTTCCGGAAGCGTGATTGAAATGTCGTTCAGCGTAAATGAAGGGTAGTGTTTCGTGACATGATTCAGTTCAATTGCATTCATCTGATTCCTCCCGCAGAGTCTGCCACATCGCAGACAGTTCTTCTTCTGTAATTCCGGCTTCTCTCGAAGCAGTCAGTATCTGGTTCATCCATGCTTCAATCTGCATCCGGCATTCTTCTTTCACATATTCCTGATCCACAGCTGAAACAAAGGAACCCTTTCCGCCGACCGTATAGAGAAACCCGTCCTTCTCCAGTTCCTCGTACGCCCGCTTTGTGGTGATCACACTGATTCGCAGATCTTTGGCAAGGCTGCGGATGGAGGGGAGGGGGGTATCCGGCTTCAATGTTCCGTTCAGAATCTGCGCTTTGATCTGCTGACAGATCTGAAGATAGATCGGGCTGCTGCTGCGCTGGTCGATAAATAGTTCCACTGTTCACCTCTGTATATATACAGTATATACAGTATGAACAGATGTGCAACAAAAAAGAAGCATGAACTGCTTCTGATAAGCTGAACCATGCGCTTTCTGCCTTCAGGCACGGGTTCTGTTTCCGAAGAGATCCTTCAGGATCAGCAGACAGACATAGCAGACAAATCCGCCGAAGAGAAATCCGCTTCCGTCGATGACCATATCAAAATATGCGCTGCCTCTGCCTTCGACAAACCGCTGAATGGTTTCATCTGCTGCCGGAACCAGAATCAGAAAGAGGGAGAAATTCAGAAACCGGCTGCGGAACAGCGGGCAGATATGCATGGCGAGGGTGACAAGAAACCCGAGGCCGGCAAATTCTGCAAAATGCGCGCACTTCCGCACGTAATGGTGAAATACTTCAAAATCGGCATACAGGCCGAAGTGCCTCAGGATGCGCAGAAGAATCTGTGCGGCTTCGGTGCTGGTTCTGGCAGAGACATCCGCAATCATCAGAGAATTGCGGAAAATCATCCAGATATAGACAGCGACAAGAAGCCAGATCCACCAGTGTTTTCTTGGCTGCATCGTTCAGTCCTCCTTTCCGCATTATCCGCAATCATAGCATGAAGTGGTATAATGCGACAGGTGAACGAACATATGAAACAGAAAGCTGTCACAAGAAAACTGATCGACGGGATGCTGATCATCGGCGGGACATTCATACTTTGTCTGTCCGTGCAGATGTTCATCCTGCCGTTTAATATACTGTCCGGCGGCGTTGCCGGCATTGCGGTTGCGCTGGAACCGTTTCTTCATATTGACAAGACGATGATGGCAGACTGCCTGACCATTGCGCTGCTGGGAGCGGGCTCTCTGATTCTCGGCAGGGAGTTCTTTTTTTCTACGGTTATTTCTTCCGTACTGTATCCCGTGTTCAATACCATCCTTGCAAAAACACTGATCATTCCGGCAATCGAACCGTTTCTCGCTTCGTTCTACGGCGGGCTGCTCGGCGGGATCGGAATCGGAATGGTGATGCGGGCCGGTGCCAGCACAGGAGGAATGGATGTTCCGCCGCTGATCATCAACAAACTGACCGGCATCCGGATTTCCCTGCTTGTGATGATTGTCGACGGACTGACGGTGCTGCTCGGCTATTCGGCTTACGGAATTGAAGCAGTGCTGATCGGTCTGATATCGGTATTTGTGTCGGGTTATGCGATTAACCGCGTGCTTTCGCTCGGGGAAGGAACCGTTGCCAAGAGTGTGCAGATCATATCGGAACAGTGGGATGAGATTCGGAAGAAGATTCAGGAAGAACTTGACCGCGGCGTCACAATGCTGGAGGGAACCGGCGGCTGGTCCATGCGGCCGAAAAAGGTACTGCTGGTCGTTGTGAATCAGAATCAGTACAGTACGCTGCTTGAAATTATCAACCGGAATGATCCTTCGGCATTTGTCATCACAACAGATGCGACGGATATGCACGGAGAAGGGTTCTCCTTCAAATTTCATATCTGAGCGGATGCGCATTCAGCAATTGCTTGGAAAAGCGTCATCCTTACTTTATAATAATTAGGATTTTATTCAGCACGTCAGTGCTTTTTGCGCTTTCAGAAGTACTGCAGGAGGAGTTTTAATGATTGAATGCAGCCATGTATATAAAAAATACAGAAACGGTGTAAACGCGCTGTATGACATAAATTTCAGAGTTGAGCAGGGGGAGTTCGTATATATCATCGGACCTACCGGGTCCGGCAAATCGACACTGATCAAACTGCTTGACGGAGAAGAGATCGCCACAAAGGGAAAGGTATGCGTTGTCGGCATTGATGTCGGCAGACTGCGTCATTCCAAGGTGCCGGTATACCGGCGCAATATCGGCGTCGTATTCCAGGACTTCAAGCTGCTTCCGACCAAAACGGTGTTTGAAAATATCGCCTATGCGCTGGAAGTGATCAATCTGCCGAAATCACTGATCCGGCGGCGGGTCAGAGAAGTAATGAATCTCGTCGGTCTGGACGAGAAGGGAAACAGTTTTCCGCGGGAGCTCTCCGGCGGCCAGCAGCAGCGTGTCGCTGTTGCCAGAGCGATCGCAAACCGGCCGAAGGTGCTGATCGCAGATGAGCCGACCGGAAACCTCGACCCCGGCATGTCGGATGAAATCATGGCGCTGCTTGATAAGATCAACCGGGAATACGGTACGACGATTCTGATGGTAACGCATGACCTTACGATCGTTAACAAGCACCGCAAACGGACAGTTGTGCTGGAACACGGTCATATTGTCGCGGATCTTTCGGAAGGAGGATATGTCCAGCATGATCAGTAGAATCTGGCGCCCGATCAAAGAAGGGTTTTTAGGTGTGTTCCGGCATGGCGCGCTTTCCATGTCATCCGGAGTGGTCGTGACGATCACGCTGTTCATTATCAGTTTGTTTCTGATGTTTACGATGAATGTCGGTCAGTTTACGACCGGAATCGAACAGTCGGTTCAGATATCGGCGACCGTTGACTATGATTACGAAGCAGCGGAGCAGGAAGACCGCATCGCACTGGAAATTCAGTCGATTGAAGGAGTGGATACCGTTACCTTCTCCAGCAAGGAAGATGAATTCGATTATTATCTTGCGTCGTTTTCCGATGAGAAAACGAAAGAGGCATTCCGTCCGTTCGAAGGGGACAACAACCCGATGCATGACGCCTATTATGTGACGGTCAAAGACGGAAATACACTGCAGAGTGTTGCCGATCAGATCAAGAACATCGAAGGAATTGATTCGGTGAACTTCGGCGGTGCTTCGGCGATCCAGCTGGTGTTCATGCTGAGAACGATCCGCTATGGCGGAGCGATCCTTTCGATTGTGCTGTCTGTCATGGCGATTTTCCTGATTCACAATACGATCAATACAACGATCATGGCACGGGCGGATGAGATTGCCATCATGCGGAATGTCGGCGCGAAGAATGGATTCATCCGTGCCCCGTTTGTGGTGGAAGGCATTGTCATCGGTGCACTTGGCTCGCTGATTCCGATCATTGTCACGATTGTGTTCTATCGCTACATTTACAAAATGACCGGCGGATATCTGATTTCTCAGATGTTCAGACTGATTCCGCCTGAAAAATTCCTTCCGGTGGCCTGCACGCTGATGGCCGGAATCGGTATTGCGGTCGGTCTCATCGGTTCGTTCTTCTCCGTTTCGAAGTATCTGAGGTGGAAACGCTGATGAAGCGGTTTCTGAAAATCATCCTCTGCGCGGCGCTGGCTGCCGGCCTGCATGGCGTACAGGTGCAGGCGGAAGAAGACGGCGGATCCGGCACTTCCGGAGGCGGTACGACCGCAGCTCCGGATTTTTCCGATACGGAATACTGGACTGCGCTATGCACCGGAAGCGGAACGCTGACGCAGACGCAGAAGAGCCAGTGCATGGCGTTTATTCAGGAGCGTTCCAATTCAACGGACAGTCTGAATCAGAAAATCAAGGATATTGAAAGCCAGCGGGAAGCGATAGCTGCCGATATTCTTTATTATGCCGCCAAGGTACAGGAATATCAGAGTGAAGCGGCTGCGCTGAACGGTCAGATTGCCGATCTCAACGCTCAGATGGCGATCAGTGAGAAGAAGATCGAAGAGCTTGAAATCAAGATTGAAGACAATCAGATCGAAATCGAAGCAGCGGAAGAAAAGGTGAAAAACCGGATGGTGATTCAGCAGAAGACGATGCGCCTGAATCAGTATCTCGATATTCTGATGGGAGCCCGTAATTTTGATGATTTCATCCGGATTGCCAACGGACTTTCTGCGATTACGGACTACGATACCCGGATCATGGAAAAGCTGGCAAAGCTCGTGGAACAGCTGAATGCAGATAAAGAGGAAATGGAAGCCGAAAAAGAAAATCTGCAGAAACAGAAAGATGAAGTTGTCGAAAAGCAGAACGAATATCTTTCTCTGATGTATCAGGCACAGCTGATTGAGCAGGAATATCAGAAGAAGAGCGCGGATCTTGAAGCAGAGGGAAACCGCTATGCAGCAGAAATCGAAGAAATTCAGAAACTGATGGAAGAGATTTCCGCAAAGCTCAATGAGGTAGTTGCGACCGCCGGATGGACCTATCCGGTGCCGTCGATTCATATCAATCCGTATGCCGGCACCTGGCACTATTCCAGCGGCGGTGTGCATCTCGGCGCTGATTTCTCCGGCCCGGCCGGGCAGTCGATCGTAGCGGTCGGCAACGGCGTCGTGCTTCACTCGGCGGATGGCTGCAACTCCGGCGGACTCGGCAACGGCTGCGGCGCAAATATCGGCGGATCCTGGGGCGGCGGAAATCAGGCATATCTGCTGACAAAGATCAACGGCGGCCTTTATGCGGTCAAATATCTGCATATGCAGATGGGATCGGTTGTCGCCAAGGGAACGATTGTCAATGCCGGACAGCTGATCGGAAGGATCGGTTCAACAGGAAACAGTTCCGGCCCGCATTGCCACATTGAAGTGTTCTATCTTGGCGATGCGAATAACTTTACGAATTTCGCAAGAACATGGGACGGCGACCTTGCCTTCGGCTGCGGCTGGGGAAGTGCGGGTCTTTCCCGTCTCTGTGAAAACGGAGCCGGCGCGCCATGCCGTGTGAAGCCGGAATCCCTGTTCGGAGGATGATTGGGAGTTACTGCAGTATATGAAAAACAGATCGGATAATTCCATGCAGACAAACGAACCGGATGATCTGCAGAGAGAAGATATGAACGATGAGATCGAACGGCTTCAGAAGCGCATTGTCATTCTGACAGCGGTTTTTTCCGTGTGTGTGATCCTTTCGCTGTTTCTCGGCTGGGGAATCGGAAGCCTGAAGCCGATTCCGGTATTCGACGGATTGCGGCAGGCGATTACCGCTTCCACAAAGGCGGATTCGGATACGAAGATCCCCTATGTGATGCAGGTCATGAAGCGGTACTGGTATTTTTCAAACCAGATCGAGAACATCGATGAACGGCTGAGCGATCAGGCGCTGACAGGCATTACCTCCAATGAGGAAGATCCGCATACGGAATATATGTCCAAAGAGGAAATCGAGCAGTTTACGCAGGGAATCAACCGGAATTTTATCGGGATCGGCGTGACGTTTACGACAGTGGAAGACGGGCTGCATCTGGTTACCCGGGTCCTGCGGGATTCCCCGGCTGAAAAGGCGGGTGTGCAGGCAGGGGATATCATACATTCCGTTGACG
>JAFYGX010000253.1 GCA_017543025.1 Solobacterium sp. | reverse complement strand
TATCTATTAATACTTTTATAATTATATATAAATTTATTTATAAGAACTAATTGACCATCTTCAAGAGTATAATTCATACTCTCACCATCAACTATAGCAGGTGTAACGACAAAAGTTCTAACAAGTAAAACAATAACAATTATCACAACATATTCTCTGATTTCGTCAAACAGAGGGTCTTCAGCTGCGCCGGCTACCCCGCCGACACCGCCTTCTCCGTCATTGACGCCTTCAAGCCGGATGAAGGAATCATCATACATCGGCACTGCTTCGGCAGAAACAAAGTCCGTAATCCGCTTAACTTCATCATCTGTGATGAAGACGCCCTGCACACGGGTCGCATTGGAAACGCCGATCGGCATGTAAAGCATGTCACCGTTGCCGAGCAGCCGCTCCGCACCGACATGATCAAGAATCGTTCTGGAGTCAATTCCGGACGATACCGCAAATGCGATTCGGCTCGGAATATTGGATTTGATAACGCCGGTAATGACGTCGGTTGAGGGACGCTGGGTCGCAATGATCAGATGAATGCCGGCTGCCCTTGCCAGCTGTGTAATCCGCTGAATCGAGCTTTCCACTTCTTTTCCGGCAACGTTCATCAGATCTGCCATCTCATCCACAATGACTACGATATACGGCATCTTCTTCGGCGCCGGGCTTCCATCCGGATTCACCGGACCCAGTTCCGAAACCATCTTGTTGTACCCCTGGATGTTGCGGACACCCGCTTTGGCAAAGCAGTCATACCGCTCGTCCATGATCTTGACGATCACCTTCAGGGCATTGTTCGCCTGTGTCGGATCATTGATCACCGGGCCGATCAGATGCGGAATCCGCTGATACGGTGTAAATTCCACCTTCTTCGGGTCCACCAGCAGCATCTTTACATTCTCCGGCTTCGTGCGAAGCAGCAGCGATGTGATGATCGAGTTCATACAGACAGATTTACCGGAACCGGTCGCACCGGCAATCATCAGATGCGGCATCTTATCCAGCCGGCATGTGACGGTCTGACCGAGCAGATCCTTGCCGAGCACGATGAGCAGCGGCTCCTGATCTCCATCCGGAAGATTGCCGAAGAGCTCCCTCATCTTGACCGGGGTCGCCTTCTGGTTCGGGATTTCCACACCGACCGCATTCAGTCCCGGAATCGGAGCTTCGATCCGGACATCCCGCACCGCCAGCTGCATCTTGATATCATCCGCAAGTCCCTGAATCCTGGACACTTTCACATTGGCGTCCGGACGGATTTCAAACTTGGTGACAGCCGGTCCGATATGCGTATTGATCAGCCGCGCTTCAATATCGAAGTTGCGCAGCGCCTGAATCAGAAGCCCGCCCTTCTCCTTTGCGGCGATCTCATTGACATCGTCTTTCGGCCGCGGCGGAATCGGATCCAGCAGGCTCAGCGCAGGAAGCTGATAAGGCTTCTTCGGTTTCTTTTCGACTGCCGCCTCCGGCTGTGTCGGATACACCGTCGTATCCTCCGGCTGCGGCGCAAACCCCTGGCTCTGCGCACCCGGGGTAACTTCCTGTGCATTATGAGCATTTACCTGTACTGGCCGAGAAACCGGTTCTGCAGGTTCATTCACCCGCTCTGGCTGCACCGGCTGAGTGCTCTGCTGTACTGCAGGCTGTACCATGTTCGTACGTTCTGACTGCACAGCCGGCTGCGCCGTGATTTCCGGCTGCTGCCTCGCTGCAGTGGGTGAAACTATATTTCCCTGTGCAAAAGAAGGTGCCGTTACAGGCTGCTGTGACAGAACCGGATTCGGTGCAGGTGCCATAGGAACTGTCTCACTGGCAGCCACAGGTGCTGCAGTCTGCCAGTTCTGTACCGGTGCATGATACCCTCCATCGACTCTGCGGTTTCTGCGTGCATGCTGGTAAACATATGGCGTTTCAGTCTGGAAACGCTCCTGTGCTGCCGGCTGCTGAGACGGTCCGGAACGATTTACGGACGGATTCTGCATGGCCGGCTGACTGCTGTAAGGCATAGCGCCATACGGATTGAAGGAAGCGGAACCGGACTTTTGGCCATAGGACACATCAGCTGATGGAGCGGAAGCCGGAACGGATCCCGGATATCCTCCGTATTGATCCGGATACGGACCAGATACGGCATTGCTGCGGAATTCATTCTGACCATTGCCATATGGAACAGCTGCTCCATATGGATTCCATCCTGCTCCATACGGATTGACTGACGGTTCCCGCACAGGTTCGGATGGTCTTCTGAACGCATTCGGATAATTTTCCTTCCCCGGATAGGGAGCACGGTATCGCATGTCTTCCGGATACGGATTCTGAGCGGAAGCCGGATAAGAAGCGGGATTAGAATTGGGATAAGAATTGGGATAAGGTGTCTGAGCCTGCGATGGAATGGACGAAGGATGGGGCGCAGAATAAGCAGGATATGCGGAATCATACGCTCCCGAACCCGCTCCACGCGGGTTAAGGGACACATCCGGCCGCTGTGGTTCATACGGACTGCCTGCCGGGGCAGACGGACGGTTATATTCATAAGGTGCAGCAGAAGCGGTTCCCGCATCGGACGACGCATAATTGCCGCTGTAAAACGGCTGGCTGCGCCTCTCTGCTTCACTTTGCCGGTTCAGTGGATCCCATTCCGGTACATCATCCGGTTTCATCCATGTAATTTTCGGCGTAACGGGTTCCTGCTTTGCGATCTCCGGTTCATCTGCCGTCATCTCTTCCGGTACTTCCCGATCCATTTCCTGCATGACCGGTTCTTCCGCAGTCTTCTTCCCTTCCGCAACCGGGGCATCATCTTCATTTGTGGAGAACGGTCTCAGATTCTCTGAAAAATGATATTCCACCGGCGTTTCGGAAGAAGGACGTCTGGCCGGAGAAGCGGTTGGAATCCGCGATGATTTCATCGGGCCGGGACGGCGGGCAAAAATCGGTCCGCCTTCCAGATCCTGCTGCGTCACCGGCGTTCTGTCATCTGCCGGCTCATATGTCTCTTCTTCTGTGCGCTCAAAAAACAGCCTGTCCTGCCGGACAGCTTCCGGATTGGGTGATTGCGGAGCAGTCTCCTGCGCCGCAGAGGAAACCCGGTCTGTTTCCCGCAGCTCATCGACCGAGAAGAACGATGCTTTCGATCCGCTTACCTGTGTATGCTGCAATGGCTCAGCTGACCCGGATGCGACGGGATTCGGTTTTGCCCGAAAGGATGTCAGCTCGGTTGTCCATTGCGTCGAACGTTCAGATGCCTGATCGGGTCCGTCTGCCAGAATGCCGATCTATGACCCGGATGGGGCCGCAGCGGCATCCGCAAAGCCCGAAAGCGGCTCCGGCGTATCATCAAATGTATCCTGCGGAATCGGTTCTACCGGCAAAGGCTCTTTCTGATCATCTGCCATAAGCATCCGGATGCGCGGCTGTTCCTTTGCGGAAGGAAGGGTGCGCACCGGTTCGATCATCTCCGGCTCAAACGGAACTTCCTCAAAGATATCATCATCGATATCGTCTTCTTCCTCTGTTTCTTCCGGATCGTCTGTTTCTTCCTCATCCTCATCACGGGTGGAAAGATATGTCCAGACCGTACGAAAAGCCTGTTTGTATACCTGCAGGTTCACCAGCAGCAGCGCTGCGATCACAAACAGAACGATTACGATCAGAATGGTGCCGATCCGGTCAACGATTCCGGTCGTGATGGAAAACAGCAGTGCGCCGATCACTCCGCCCGCCGGCTCCATTGCCGGCTCATCGGAAAAGAAGGATGCGGCGTTCTGCAGATAGGTGCGGATCACATCAAATCCGCTGAGATCCTTCGGCGTATCCGTATAAGCGCAAACGAGAAGGATTGCCAGAACGATAAAAATAACGGCGACCGGATTCTTCGAACGGGTATTCCCGTTGTTCCGGTTGATCATGGTGACAAGGATCTGTACCACGAAAACGCCGAGAATTACGAAATATAATTTACCGAAAAGAAACCGGCATAACCGGTTGAGAAAGGTGCCGGCGGCACCCATCTGCATATAGGCGACAACTGTCACCGCAAGCAGGATCACCACGCCAATGATGTCCTTCACTTCGCTGTCAATCGTCTGTTTTTTTTCGGCTTTCACCGGTTCCTTTTTCCGTGTTTTTCTTGCTGTGTTCTTCTTTGCCATTACCGGTTATTGTACCACGAACCTCACTCTTTGGTGTTGATCTCCACAATTGCCGGCAGGATCATCGGTTTCTTGCCGGTCTCCTTCATGACATAGCGGGAGATCTTTTCCCGCGCTTCCGCCCGGCATTCGAGATTGTCGTAATTGCCTGCGGCCACTGCACTGTTGATCGTATTCTCCATAATGGAGCCAACTTCACGGATGATGTAATCCGCATCTTTCAGATAGATCACGCCCCGGCTCTGAACATCCGGTCCGCCGATAATCTCCTTCGTCTGATGGTTGACGACCACGCCGACGACAATCGCTCCTTCTGTCGAGAGGACTTCTCTGTCTTTCAGAACCATGCCCGCAGCGTCGAGACCTTCGCCGCCGGAGACCATCACATCGCCGACCGGAACATTCTTGAAGCTGCGCTGCAGCTGGCCGCCGTCGATTGTTGCGATCTGACCGTTTTCCAGCACAATGATATTGTTTGCCGGATAGCCCATGTCAAGCGCAATATTCGCATTCGAAATCAGCTGACGGTATTCGCCTTTAACCGGCACATAATACTGCGGATTCATCAGATAGATCATCATCTTAAGATCTTCGATTGACGCATGCATGGAGAATGTGCGGACGGTATCCACGCCATATACGCGGGAAGTCTCCTTATAGAGATCATCCTCCATGTTGGAGGCGTTGCGCTCCGTGCCCGGAACAGCCGGCGAAGCGACGATCACGGTATCGGTATCTCTGAGCTGAATGATATCATCTTCCCGGATTGCGATCTTGTGAACCTTGCGGAAGATCGTCTTTCCGGTTCCGCCGATGATCACCACCACATTCTGCATGTCATTGGAAAAATTCTGCGGTGCGATCTCAAGCCCGGCCGGAATACGGTAATAGCCAAGTTCCGCAAGATCACCCATCAGGCTGCGGAGTTCCTCATCATAGATCATGATCTTCCGGTTGAACTTGTTGGCAAGTTCAATCAGCTCAATCACACGGTACAGATTCTGACTGTAAGCCGTGCAGAC
>JAFYGX010000252.1 GCA_017543025.1 Solobacterium sp. | reverse complement strand
CGGAAGTCCGGTCAGTCTGTCTGTAAGAAGTTGTCGATTCAGGATTTCGATATACTGTTTGATCTGATCACGCATCTTCATGAATGCGGCAGTCAGCGTGCCGACCTCATCCTTCCCTCTGTAACTGAGTTCCACATCATAGTCCGCATCGGCGAGCCGCTGAGATGCGGCTGTCAGATTCCGCAGCGGACGCGTGATCGCCCGCATTGCCAGCATGACAATAACCGCAAACAGGATGGTGATCAGTACCGTGATCACAAGGCTGTTCTGGGCGAAGCTGATCCACGCGGCATTGATTTCTTTTGTCGGGGCTACGATAACAAGTTTCATTCCGTTGGACAGCGTGCAGAAGGACATCTGCTGCTCTTTGCCATTCTTGCTGAAGCGGATCAGTTCATCACCGCTGTCTTCCCGCAGAAACACTTTCTCGCTGAATGGAAGTTCCTTTGCATCAAGCATGCTTCTGAATTCCCAATCCGGATGATACAGCACACGGTTTTCCGCATCCAGAAGGCTGACATATCCTGTTCGGTAGACACGGATATCGCGCACCTGATCGATCAGAATGTCAACAGGAATATCCATTCCGATTACTCCGATAAGACTTCCTGAACAATACAGGGGAACCGAATAGGAAACGACCCACATATCCTTCAGAACACTGGCTGAATAGGGGCCGACCCAGGACGGTCTTCCGTGCTGAATCGGTGTGAAAAACCACGCATTCTGATCTCCGTCAGCCGGATCCAGCGCACTCACATCCAGTCCCTCATGTCTGTCAAAACCTGTTTTCCCGGCACGATAATAGAAGAACCCCTGTACGTTTCTGCTGATATCCGGGCTGATGCAGAAATAATAGGATGTAATACCGTGTGTATGTGCGGCGATGCCGGTGAATGTCTCACGTATTCCGTCACAGTATTCCTGAAGGTAGGCATCCAGCTGTTCCTGCTGTTCCGCTGTGCGCACAGTCTGTCCTGCATCCGTTCCGATCACGCCGTTTTCCGCCAGTACAACTCTGTCCAGAGAATCTGCAGCAATGTTGCTGATCATTTCAATGGAATGCTCGATGCTTGCGGTATACCGCTCCACAGAGTTCCTGGTATCCTCTCCGATCAGGTTCATCATTTCTACAGAACTCCGGTCGTTTGCTTTCTGAAGCGTATAAAAGGATCCTGCAAACACGCAGAGAACTGTCGTGAGGATAGCGGTGATGGTAATACCTGTTATTTTGATTCGAATCGAATGCATGAGTCAGTCTCCATGTTTCGTGTTTTCCGGATCAACGGATATATATTTCCCGGTATCTGTTTTTAACGGAACCGTTCCAGGATGCGTTTACGTTTTCAACCCGGTCTGAAAGTACATACACCCGGAGTCTTGAAAACAACGGGATCCAGGCTGCATCTTCCTGAACTATGATCCACTCAAGCTCACGGTATTCCGCAAGCCGCTCCGTGGGATCTATTATCGATCTTGCATTTTTCACCCGCGTCATGATCTCCTCCCGCGGATAGCAGAGGCTCCGGTTCACAGTGTTCTCACTGCTTCCGAAAAAGGTATAGATAAAATTGTCCGGATCATTGTAGTCTGCCTGCCACATGGCGGTATAGCATGTAAGTCCGCCGCTTTTGCGCAGCCGCATGAACGCATCGTCATCCAAAACCCTGATCGATGCCCGGATACCGATTTTCTCCCACATGGAAACAGCAAGACGCAGCAGTGTCATTTCCCACTTGGTTGAAGAAGACTTGATCTGAACGTCCAGGTCGAAGCCGCCCGGATATCCCGCTTCCGCAAGCAGCGCTGCAGCTTCTTCGGTATCATAAGGGATTTCAGGCAGTTCAGGATTGTGGCCGTACAGTCCGACCGGGAATATACCGTTTTCCACCGAACCAAGCCCGCTGTACACCACATTCAGCAGGAGCTTCCGGTTCAGAGACATCTGCATCGCTTTCCGGACTCTGACATCATTCAGCGGTTCGACGGACTCATTGAGCGTGATGTATGTGATTCCGATCCGGGGAACCCGCAGCAGTCTGTCCTGATAGATATCTCCGTGAATGTAATATTCTGCGTAATCGCCGACCTCATCGACATCCAGGATATCTATTTCGCCGTTTTCAAACAGGAGCCGTACTTCTTCCGGCTCAGTCAGAAAGCGAAGATCCAGCCCGTCGCAGTTCGGTGCTCCCTGCCAGCAGTCCGGATTTGCCTTCAGCAGCATTCCTTTCCCGGGGATCCATTTCCAGAGGATGAAAGATCCCGTGCCGATCGTCCATTCCGGTTCAATACCGAACCTGTCGCCCGCTTCTTCTGTGGTTGTTTCATCCAGAATGGAGGCTCCCGGCATGGAAAGACTTGCCAGAAATGCGGCGAACGGCTGTTCCAGAGTGATCGTAAAATTAAGATCATCGAGCACGTCAATGCCTTCGAGCCGGTCTGTCCGTCCGCTCATTAATTCCTTTGCGCCGAGTATATCCTCCGCAATATCCTGATTGCTGGCGGCAGGATGCGTCAGAAGTCTTTTAAACGTATAGAGAACGTCTGATGCGGTCAGCGGCTCACCATTGCTGAAAAAAACGCCGTCACGAAGGTGAAATGTATATACCCGTCCGTCTTCCGATACTTCCCATGACTGCGCAAGCGAAGGGAGGATCTCCAGGTCTCCGTCTTCATTGTTTTCTGCTTCTACCAGACGGTTAAATACATTCTGGGCAACCGTATAATGAATCGTAGTGCATTGAAAATCCACCGTATCCGGCTCATCTTCCACGGCAACAAGAAAATGCGAAGTATCTTCTTCCGTCATTGTTTCCGTATCTTCGGAAAAGATTCTGTATCCCGATGAACACGCAGAAAAAGAAAACGATGCCGAGCAAAGCAGAAATGCCGTGATCACTGTTTTGCAGAATTCTGCAGGCTTTATCACAATTCGTCTCCTTTTTATGGAATACAGGCAAAAAATATATATGCCCGCCCGCCGGCGGACCGTTTGCAGTAAAGATGAGTTTTCAACCGGCAGAAGGAACAGCAATCTGCCTTAACATTTGAGAGAATTGAAACTCTTCTTCTGAATCCTGATTCTCTGCGTTTATTATCTCTCTTCACACCTTTTTTAAACAATCAAAAATACATTGCCCCATTACCGGATTTCATGCCGCAAATGGTAATTCCTGCTGTCTTGCATGCTGTTTGAACTGTCTGAAGATTCGTGAATGCCTGCATGTACCTTGCTGTTACATGAGATAATCTGAATATTTTGAGTTCTCCTCCGAATTACAGAAGCCGGAGTTTTCTTCTTACTATCCAGCAAATAATCAGGGCAACTTCCGCAGGACTGTTTTTACAGATTCTTATCTGCGTACATTGCATCATATGCGGGCTTGAAGACATCCTAAGCCGACTGATCCGCTGATGTGCAGACTGCAGTTCTGACGGCGGCGGAATAACGTTCCCACGGACGGATGGCATGATTCGTCAGTTTTGACTGTATTTTGATTCGAAGTCGCTGATTATGACAGGGCGGGAGAAGTAATATCCCTGGAAATGCACACATCCCATTTCCAGGAGCACATCCAGCTGCTGTTCATTTTCCACGCCTTCGGTGATGACATCCATTCCAAGATTCTCTGCAAGACTGATCACAGCCTGCAGGATACGGGAATTGTGCGGATTGTGTTCGATCTCCCGCAGAAAGCTCCGGTCGATTTTGAGAACATCCGCATGGATATCCTTCAGCATGCTTAACGAAGAGTAACCGGTTCCGAAATCATCGATCTCCACAATGAAACCCTGTTTCTGAAGCGCTGTAACGATCTCATTGATTTTGACGGTATCTGTAAGCAGTGCGGTTTCGGTGATCTCAAGCCGAAGTTTTCCGCTGTCGATGTCATACTTCCGGACAAGAGCGGTGAATTCTTTCAGCACATCCAGACTGTAGAAATCCCGGGCAGATACATTGATGGAAAGAAACAGCGGATCAAGCGGGGTGTTTTTCCAGCTGCGCAGCTGTCCTGCGGCAAGATCCCACATATACAGATCAAGCTTATGGATGAGACCGGCATTTTCCAGTGTTTCGATAAAACTGCCCGGCATGATGACAGAACCGTCCGGCTTCTGCCAGCGGACAAGAGCTTCCGCGCCGATTGGCTTTCCGTCCCGGTCACAGATCGGCTGCAGATACATGCAGAACTGTTTCTCATTCAGCGCTTCTTCGAAGCTGCTGATCACGGTCTGCTCCTGCAGCAGGCGGTTTCTGATCTCTTCGTTGTAATACGAAACGATGCGGGAAAGATCCTCCCGGATGATGCGCAGGGCAGAGTTGGCCCGCCCGCACATGACGGAGATCGGTGCGGTCTCATCATCGATCTCATAGACGCCGAAGTGGATGCAGAACGTGTAGACACCGCTGCTGAACGCATTCGCAAGGATCTGATTTGTGTTCAGAAGTGACTGCTCCTCATACCTGTCCTTAGGTATCAGAACGGCGAACTGATCACTGCCGAGTCTTCCGCAGAGTCCGTCTGCCGGTTCGGCGATCCGTTTCAGCAGGGAGGCGGTGCGCACCAGAACCTCATTGCCTTTCATATGCCCGAAGAGCGTGTTCACAAAGCGGAAATTCATGATATTGGAAGTGATCATGATCCATTTTTCATCCGGTCTGCGTATGATCTTTCTCCGGCAGGCATCATAGAAGGCTTCCGCATTAAGCGTATCGGTCATACCGTCATGGTGTGCGAAATACTGTGCTGCACGGCTGCCGACATTTTCCGCTTCCCGGTCGTTTCCGTGCAGATGTTCCTCTTTTTCAATGTGCACAAGCTCAAGCACCGCATCATACGAACCACCGTCCGGCAGATGGAGGGATACCGGGCTGGACTGGATATAGTACAGCTGATCGTGAAATTCTTCGGCTTTGGTCTGATGACAGCCGGTGCGGCAGGCAAGCGCACTGGAACAGTTGAGGCACCGCTGACCGGCGCTCCAGATGTTATAGCAGCTTTCATCCCTGCTGATCCTGCCGTCTTCATTCAGTTCAACGATCCGGCATTCTTCCGGATCCACAACGCGGATCAGATCATATTTTCCCTGCAGGGAATCCATATATTTCTTCATCTCCGAGACCGTGAATTCCATACGCGGAAGCTCTGTTTCCAGAAGGTGCGGGGGATTGATCTCCGTATTCTTTTCACCGCGCTTCTGTTCATACATCCGCTCATCCGCTTCAGCGATCATCTCACGCAGCCTGTCAGGGCTGTCAGGCACCGCATGGACATAGCCGATGGAAGAATTGACGGTTTCCGAGAAGCTCCGAAAGGTTTCGGATTCCAGCTTCTTCCGAAATACTTCTTCCTCTTCATCCGGCAGAATGACAAGAAATTCATCGCCGCCGTAACGGTAACAATGCTCGCTGCCGAATGTCTGAATGAGCATTTCCCCGGTTTCCTGAAGAATGCGGTCACCTTCTTCGTGGCCGCTTTCGTCATTGATGCGTTTGAAGTCATTGAGGTCCATCATCATGACGGTTACCGGACGCCCCTGATAAGTGGGAT
>JAFYGX010000251.1 GCA_017543025.1 Solobacterium sp. | reverse complement strand
TGACCTGCATCAGCCATATCATGCGCAAAATCCAGACCGATCCGCTCTGTTACAGCACGTTCGTTATAGTCGACGTAGCGCAGTCCGTGTTCTTCTGCAAACTGCTCTGCCGCATTATGCACGGCGTCGGAACATTCCTGATACGGTGTATTCACAAGAATCAGCTGAATCCCGTTTTCATTGCAGAGACCGCACAGCTGTTCGAGATAATTTTTCATCACCGGATGCATCCCGGCCGGCGGAACAGAAGGATCCGGATCAAGCGGTTCAAACGTTTCAATCCCGCAGTCCTCGGAAAGTACCGCATAGCCTTTCAGCGATGTGTTCTGCTTCGGCCAGAAATGAATATCATTCAGCGAAAGATCGTTCCACCTGGCATGATAGCGGATGAGAGGAAACACATAACTCAGCATGGTTTCCTTTGCGTCCAGTTCATGTATCGCCTGAACGGCCTCTGCTTTTACATGTGACCATTTCATCGGATCGAGCGCCTTCCGGATCGAGGGTTCACTGCAGTTATATCCGTTTTCTGAATATGGAAAGCATACGATTGTATCCAGCACAACCGCTTCCGGTTTCTGTGTCCGGAGCGCTTCCTTCAGCCAGTAATAGCTGATCAGCAGACTCTGTTCCTCCGAAGCAAGATTGAAGCTGCGGATGCCGGTCTTATCGTAAAGTTCCTGCGGTGAAAATGCGGAAATCGCATGCGAACTGCCGAGGAATATCACATCTGCGGAAGATGGATTCATTTCATAAAATGACATATAGGTAACATCCAGCGGCCAGTAATTGTCATTGAGAAACCGCGGTCGGAACAGCTCGCCCAGAAGGACAAGAAGCACCAGTACCGTAAGCAGAAGCGAGGCGGCACGCAGAATCAGCGGGGGTCTTTTCTTCATCTCAGAATCCTCCATAGATAAACGCGCCTGCGTCGAATCCGAACCCGTAAGTACCGAAGATCAGAAACACGGCAATGAGCAGCGTATAAACCGCATAGCGGATCTTCCAGGGAGCGGAAAGAAGCTTCGCCTCAAGATCGGTCTGCTTATTCACATGCTGAATCAGTGCAAATACGCCGACTGCAGCCGCAAGCAGCACCCATTCGGCAGAAGAAAGGCCGATAATGCCGGTTTCTTCCGGCATCGAAGACGGCTTCAGCAGACTGAGCAGATTGCTTAAAAGCGCCCGGAACCCATAGGAACGGAACAGCATCGAACTGATGACAAACAGAAGAACCGTCACAAGATTGCGGATCCGGTTTTTCAGCCACTCCGGAACATGCAGCATCTGATATGCGGCTTCCCGGAAGGAAAACGTCAGCTCACCGACAATCTGATAGCCGGCGGTCAGCAGGCCCCATGCGACATAGGTCAGACTGACGCCGTGCCATAAAGCAGAAACAACGAAAACGGCACAGAGATTGAAGTATTTGCGAAGCTTCCCTTTCCGGGACCCGCCAAGCGGAAAATAGATGTAATCCCGCAGCCAGAAGCTCAGGCTCTGATGCCACCGCGTCCAGATTTCCGCCGTCGAACGGGAAGAAAACGGATGGTCGAAATTGTTTTCCAGATCGATGCCGAACAGCTTTGCCACGCCGAGCGAAATCAGCACACAGCCGAAGAAATCCGCGTAAAGCT
>JAFYGX010000250.1 GCA_017543025.1 Solobacterium sp. | reverse complement strand
TCTTATGGAAGATCTGAACAGCGCATGGAGGACAACAGATGCACCGGAGCCAGCGCATACAGACGATGGATGCTGGGTTCATACGCTTGAAATGGTATTCGAGGAACTTGAAAAACTCGAGCTGTCTATTCCCGTCCCAAAACCGGAGCCAAAGAAAAGAGGCCGTCCTGCCAAGCCGAAGGAAGACAAACCCAAACGGCCAAGAGGGAGGCCGCGTAAGAATCCGGTCAGTTGACTGTTATAGTTCCAGAAATTGGGATTCTATTAGTACAAGCTTCGACAGGAACAACGGATTAATGAGGAGGAAAACATGATCGAAAAGAAGAAAATTGAAGAAGCAGTCGCAAAACTGAAAGGCGTTTCCGAAGAGAGAAAGGCAAAGCTTCGAAGTGAGCTTGACAGCAAGCTTTCTGAAAAAGCGGTTGCCGGCGCATTCGGTGTCGATGAAGAAATGCTGAAGACTGTTCTGAAATCGGTCATGACACCGGAAGAGCAGAAAGAATTCGAACAGATTCTGAATGCGGAATAATCGATCTGCCATTCAGATCAGGGAACGGCAGAATCAGTGATTGATGAAAACAGCTGCAGAAGTGTTTCGCAGCTGTTTTTTACTGTGAAAGTCGGTTTTACATTTCCCGTGATTTTTGCTGTCAGGCGAAAAAGACTCAGACTGTGTTTGTTCGCATAATCCCGTTAACGAAAAGATGGTTTCCCCGCAATTGAGAAAACCATCTGTGCATGTTTGATTACCTGCAGGTATAGAAACCGATGCCTTCGGATTTCCAGCCTGCTTTTTCCAGCATTTCTTTTTCCTCTTTGCTGGAAGTATAGTGATGTGCTCCGCTTACCGCATTCGGATTATACAGACGATACTGTGCAGTTCCGTCTGCACTGGCATAGAAGGCAACTCCCTCATCCTTCCAGCCGGCCTTCGTCAGGCTTTCTGCTTCTTCTTTGCTTATGGTGTAATGATGATCCCCGGCATTGGAATTGTACAGACGGTATACCGGAAGCCCGCCGGACTGGAGCGTGCTGAATGCGGTTCCCTCAAATTTCCAGCCGGCCTTCGTCAGCACTTCCTTTTCTTCACTGTTTCCGGTATAGAAATGCTCTCCGGTATTCGGGTTATACATCCGGTACTGATCGCTTTCCGGTGCTTTTCTGGTATATACCCGAAGCACTGCATCCGCATCTTTCCGCTCTCCGTTGACCACGCAGCCTGGGCCGCTTCTGGCCGCGGTATACCTCAGATTCTGAAGATCTGCCTTGCCCGTCCGTTCGAGAATGAACAGTACTTCCGCAGTGGAGCATTCAGCAGATACCGTTACAGTTACATCGGTATCTTTTACGGTCTTCAGAGGGGTATCCAGCTTAATGGTATAGAATCCTTCATATACGGCATGCAGCTTCCCGCTCACGGTGGTGGTTCCGTCTGTCACCTGTACCTGCAGATCGACATCTGCACCCTTGAATTCAACTCCGACCGCATCAATTATCTCATTTCCCGAAATCCGGTAAGTCTCCGAAACTGTTCCGCTCTGTCCGGCCGATACTTCTTCCCCCATCTCAGCCGCAGATGCATAGGAATAGCAGTAATCATGCGGATTGGTGTCTGCGTCATATGCAACCTTTGATGACTTGCGAATGGCGGCATCTTCATAGGAGATCCAGAAGTATCCTTCCATGTTGTTCTCATCGCCTCTGCTGCCCCAGCTGTTGCGGATCAGCCATGCCCCATCATGTTCCGGCCGAAGTCCCTGCGCAAATTTCGTTCTGCTGAAGTTATCATCCCAGCCGACAATCATAATCTGATGATTGGTGTAAGGGCAGTTGCCGTAGTATGCATTTGTTGTCTCATTGTACCGGGCTTCGTAAGTGACTCCTTCCACCGTAATCGGCTTTTCCACCACAGCCATAGTAGTGGAGACTCCGCCATGCTCAAGGACTCCCCGTTTGATTCCGATCGAATCGCCCGGATTGATATAATACCCGCCCGTCACCTGTACGACGTCGGAAGAGACCGCATATTTCATATCAGGCACAAACGTATGTCCTTTGGAATACGGTACATCCGTTTCGTTTACCAGACCAACCATATTTGATAAGCTGCGCGTGACGAGGTCATCGCCGCCGCCGATATCAAGATAGGTCTTAACTCTTTCGGACAGATAAAAGCTCACACTGTCTCCGGCATGGTTATTTTTCGGATCGGTATATCCGTGCGTCACGAAATAAGCAAGCTGAAGTTCTGACAGGTCAACGGATTTATCGGCCGCACCGTCCTTAATCAGGTCTCCTTCTACCGCACCGATTGTCGCAAACGCCCAGCATGTTCCGTAAGGACTCTGATTCCGCACTTTCGGAAGTGAAGTATTCCGGTAAAAGGAATCAGTTGCCGCGGCTGTCTGAAGGTCACTGTAATCCGGAACAGCAGCGTCCTGATGCGTATCTTTCATTAGAGGTCCGATTTCTCCGTCGTAAAGCCGGCCGATACGGATATAAAACATCGGAAGCTCAACCCCTTCCGCAACCGTGTATTCCCCGCTGATCTCAGCTTCAAAATCAAACTGTTTCCCGCTGCTGTCCGTGCAGTTCCAGCTGACAGATACCGGTATTTTCCGGCCGTCAGACAGGATCGCAGTCACCCGTTCCGGCATCACTGCCTTCATTTCCTCTTCTGACATTGCCTCATCAGACACCTGATAGTTATTCGCCACAGGTTCAAAACCAGTAATGACAGTTTCACCCGATTCAGCCTCCTCCAGGATTACCTCTTCTGTTTCAGGCGTCTCTGTCTCTTCCGTTTCTTCTGCAAACGTCTGTACAGCAGGTGCTGCGCTGAATGCCATGGCTGCCGCCAGAGACGATCTGCAGAGAATTCGATGCCACTTTGTCTGCTTCATATGATTCGATCCTCGCTCCATTTCATGTTGTAGTTCTATTATACCGGATGCACCGCAGAAAAGACGCGGCCTGTTTCTTCTGTGTTTTCAGGTTCAAACTGGATGCGAACCTGCAGAACGAATCCATCCGCATCCCGCAGCCGGTACTTCTGTTCACATAATACAAAGCGCAAATCTTTGCCCTTATTCGTCAGTGATGATCGCCTGCTGTCGGATTATACAGACAGTACATTGGCGTATTCGATATTTCCGGCACAAGGAGTGCAATTCCTTCATACTTCCACCCTGTTTGTACAAGCATTTCTTTTTCCCGGGTATTTCCAATACAGAAGCCAATCCCTGGATCCTTCCAGCCAGCCTTATCCGCATTCCCTGTTCTTTCCTGCTTCGGGTAAAGAAATGCTCACCGGTATTCGGGCTGTACAGCCGGCATGGATCTTCCACTTCCGGCTACGATATACCGCAGATTACGGATGTGCATCTTCACCTGTTTTTTCAGTATTGGACCGAATATCCGGCCTGTTTATTCCCGGCAGATACCGCAGCTGTCACATTGATATTCCGCACCGTCATTGAATGAGTATCCCGCTCAATCCCATTCTGCGTACTGTATTCCCATTATACAGAATGCACGCTGCAGAACAGATAACCCTCCCATCACTGTGACGGCATGGAAAACTGATCTTCGATGGCCAGGATACTGCTCTCATTCAGCTGAAACCTGATTCTCCACGCATTCTGAAAGAGAAATCAGACGGATCAGATAAAAACAGTACCTGATCCTAAGAAACAATACTGAAAAAGCACTGCATGTTTTATCATGCAGCGCCTGACAGACCACATATTCTGATTTGCTTATCTGGTAACGTAGAAGCCGATGCCTTCGTACTTCCAGCCTGCTTTTTCAAGCATTTCCTTTTCCTCTTTGCTGGAGGTGTAATGATGCGCTCCGGTCTCTGCATTCGGGTTGTACAGACGGTACATCGCTACGCCGGACTTGTTTGCATAGAATGCAATCCCTTCCTGACTCCAGCCGGCCTTTTTCAGGTTTTCCGCTTCCGCTTCGCTGGTGGTGTAATGATGATCGCCTGCCACGGGGTTATACAGACGGTATACCGGAACCTCTCCAGTCTGATAAGTATGGAACGCGACGCCTTCATACTTCCATCCGGCTTCCTTCAGAATATCTCTTTCCTTCGCATTTGCGGTAAAGAAATGCTCGCCGGTATTCGGATTGTACATACGGTACAGTTCTGCTTCCGGAAGCGGCTCTGCCTTATTGGTATACACTCTGAGAATAAGATCCTTCTCATACTTCGTACCGTTTACCGTGAAGCCAGGGCCGCTCTTAGCCGCTGTGTATGTAACGTACTTGCTTACGGCTTTACCCGGTTCTTCCGCAAGGAACTCAACGCCTCCGTATTTGCAGTCCGCAATGATCCTGACTGTCACTTCCGTGTCTTTGCGTACCGTCAGCGGCCGATCCAGTTTGATCGTATAGTAGCCTTCAAACGAGGTTTTCAGTTTTCCGCTTGCAGTTGTCGTTCCATCGCTGACTTCTGCCGTCAGATTCACATCTGTACCGTTCAGTTCAAGTCCGACTGATTCAATGGTCTCATTTGCAGAAATCACAAATGTCTGTTCCGCAACACCATGTTTATCAACTTTGATTTCTGAAACTTCAAACGGCACGGACGCATAGGAATAGCAGTAGTCATTCACGCTTGCATCCGCATCATACGCAACCGCATTGCTGTTAATCAGCGCCTCATCTTCATAGGAGAGATAGAAGTATCCGCTGAAGCAGTCAGAGTTCTTTCCCCAGCTGTTGCGGGCAATCCATGCGCCATCGTGTGCCGGACGGCAGCCCTGTGTGAAGTTTTCCTTCGCGAAGCTGTCATCCCATCCTACCAGCATGATCTCATGATTGGATCTCGGGTAGTTTCCATAATATGCATTGGTTTTCTCATTGTAATGCATTTCATATCTTGTTCCGTCCGGTTCGATCTTCACTCCATCGGAAGCGTTCATGCAGGCGCTGACGCCGCCATGTTCCTTAATCGCTTCTTTGACGCCTTCGATATCCTTGGCGTTGATAAAGTAGGCAGCTTTAACCTGTACCGCATTGGAAGATACCGCGAATTTTTCATCCAGTTTTTCCTGATTTGCCATGGAATACGGAACAGTCGTTTCCGCTGCCGCACCAACCATGTCGGTGAGATAACGGGAAGCCAGAAACTGGTTTCCGCCGATATTCAGATAATGATCCATCCCATCGAAAAGGGAGTATTTCACACTGTCTCCCGTATGATTGCCTTTCGGATCGCTGTAATTATGCATGGCAAAATACGCAAGCTGAAGTTCCGAAAGATCAACCGTCTGATCGGCCTGCTTTGATGCAATGAGATCTGCTTCGATCGCACCGATGTTGGCGAAAGACCAGCAGGTACCATACGGAGACTGGTTCCGGACGACCGGCAGATTCGTGTTTCTGTAGTATTTCTCTGTCGCGGCATGCTGGAGATCTTCACGGTTCGGAATCGCTGCTTCGTAATCCGCTCCCAAATCAAGCTCTCCCTCAACAAACTCAAATTCATCCTCGAGATGAATGAAGAGGAGCGGAATCTCACCTGAGATCGCATATCCTGAACCAAATACAGGTTCATAAATCTTCTGAATGCCGTCCTCATCAACGCATTCCCATTTCTTAACATCGATTTCGACTTTCTGATCCTCTTCGGAATACCCGGTCAACGTCATCGGAAACTTTGCAATAATCTCTTCTTCTGTCGGAGTCTCTTCGTTAATGTAGAAATCATTTTCCTCCGGGAAATCAAACCGGACAATCTTCACGAAAACTTCTTTCTCTGTCAGCTCCTCTGTTTCTTCCCCAGCCGGCGCTTCCTCTTCCGTCAGCGTTCCCGCGGTTTCTTCCGCGACCTCTTCAACCGCTTCCGGTTCTTCGCTTTCTTCTGCCAGAACCGGAATATTCATTCCGTTGAACAGAAGAATGGCACTCAGCAGTAATCCATTGTACTTCTTCATAATTCCCCCTGTATTGCAGCACGCCGCACCATCCGCTTTCAGACAGCCGGAGCTGCGCTGCTGTGTCTTCTATTGTATTTCCTGAAGTGTACTTTATCGAAACTTTTTTCATCTCTTTCTGTCGCATCCATGCAGAAAACGGTTTTCCGTATCTTCTGCCGTCACTCCTTGTCTTTTACCTGTTCCACAAGATCCCACTTCCGCACCGCTCTCATGGCAATCAGATGGCTGATGACAATGTACAGCAGAATAATCGAAGCGGTCAGCAGCACTTCCTTCACACCCGTCGCATAGCGGAAGCAGCGGTCATCCGTGGAAATCAGATTCAGCGCATGCCTTGCGATAACGGTTCCGGGCGGAAGCCCGATCAGACAGGCGCAGATGAATGTGACCAGTGACTGAATGAACAGGTTTGCGGAGAGCTCCCGATGGGTAAAGCCCAATGTGCGCAGGATACAGATTTCTTTCTGCTGCTCCAGGAGATTCGTCCGGGTAATATTCAGAACGATCACAAAACCGATCATGATCGAAAACCAGATCAGAATCCACGCATACAGGTCATACGTTTCATAGAGCCTGCTGAGATTACGGGCATAGATGTTGCTGAAGACGGTATAAAGATATCCGTCCTTCGTTCTGAGCCAGCTCATGAGCTGTGCTTCCTGTTCTCTGTCAAAACAGATCAGCGCCGATCCGAGCGTCTCTTCGCCAAGCTGCTTCGCGGTCGATCGGGATACGTACTGAATCCGGTCGATACACTGATCCGAAAGCGCTGTGATTTCAAGGTCAGCCGTGCCGACCCGCACGATATCTCCGACCTTCGCTCCAAGCGATTCGGCAGAATAGCGATCCAGAACGATTCCCGCTTCCGGTATCCGGATCGCATTCCCGTGTTCATCAAACAGCCCGACCATAGCAGAAGATTCGGAAGAAAGGGAATTGATCTGCAGCGACAGCCTGTTGTCATGGAAGGACACATCCCGGTAATGCACGGAAATGCGTTCCGCATCCGTTACATAAGGAAGCCGTCTGAGATCCTTCATATCCGCATCAGCAGGCGGCGATGACCAGTAAATTCTTGCATCATAGCGGATCCGGTCACTCAGCGTCTGTTTCACGATATAGTTCTTGGAGGCAATAAACGACAGCGAGGAAATGATCATGGCACCTGTTGCGGCAATACAGAGAACCGTAAAGGCAAACCGGACCCTGTTCCTCAGCATGGAAATGATATTGAACTTTGTCAGCTCCTTCGCCTTTCGGGTCAGGAACGCCGCCAGAGGCGGTATCTCAGGCGCGGATTCCATCTGCCGTGCCATCGCTTCCGCCGGCTGGATGCGGTTGATCAGCTCCGTTCCGATCAGGGTGGATATCTCCACTGTGACGCACGTCACCAGAACAGACACCAGCACCATCCGGGGATCAAACCGATACAGCGCAAAGGGCATGGAAAAGAAATTCCGGAAGTAGTTTCCGATAAGCACAATCAGTGCATACGCCACCAGAAGACCGGGAATCAGTGAAAGCAGAGCCACGCCTCCTCCGATCAGACAGAACGTCCTGCGTATCTCCTTGCGGGAAAATCCGATTGCCCGCAGGATTCCGATTTCTCTGCGGCACTGACGCACCAGCAGCGACATGAACAGAAACGTCACCAGCATGATGACCGCATAGAACAGAATCGGAATAAAGTAGGAAAGCTCCCTGATCGGATCGAGGTTCTTGTCAATCTTTGACTTCACGCCGGACCTTTCATACGTATAGCTGTCCTTGATGACCACATCACCAAGCAGCTTTTCCGCTTCCGCAAGCGCTTCTTCAGGATCGGCACCCTCGTCGAAGTACAGCAGGAACTGATTTGCATAATCCTGATATCCGCTGAATTTCCCGAGTTCATTCCGGGCTTTCTCAATTTCCTTTCTGAGATCCGCAAACTCCAGCAGCGTCTTCGCCCACTCGTCTTCCGCTTCGCCGCGCCTGTCCTCGAGCAGAGATCTGGCGGACGCAATCTGCGACTGCGCATCTGCCAGTCCGGAAGTGATCTGCTTCTTCGCAGTTTCAATCTCGTTCAGACCATCCTCAATCTGCTTCAGGCCGTTATCGATTTCCGCATAGTAGCCGGCAAGCTCCGCCAGCCCTTCCGTGATCTGCCGCAGACCGTCATTGATTTCCGCAAGAATGGAATCAATCATTTCGAGCGCTTCCATGGCTTCCGCCCGTTTTTCATTGATCAGGTCAAGCCCTTCCGCTATCTGCCGCAGACCGTCGTCGATCAGTGCAATTCCTTTATCAATCTCCGCAATCCCTTCCACTGCTTTCTGCACAGCCGCATCGATTTCGGTTTCCTTTACGCCTTTCTCTTCCAGCTGACGGACAATCTCCGCCCGCTTCGTTCTGAGCTCCTCAAGCGTTGTTTCAACCCTGGCCAGAAGCGCGTCATACGCTTCCACAAGCTCTTTCACCGTCCGGATTTCACGCCCGGTTTCCTTCCCCAGCATGTCCGCATACTCCGGAAGCTTCATCAGCTCCTCCAGCGATTGCCGGTATGTCAGAGCCCCAGACGATGTGATCGCTTCTGCCAGCTCCTTCAGGTTCCATTCTTCAATCTGCTCATTCAGAATGTTCACCCGCTCCAGTGCCTTCAGATAGCTCTCCACAGATATCACTTCCGGTTCCCCGGGCACATAATGCGATACCGCGGTATGGATGTCTGCATACGCTTCTGACTGAATCACCTCCTGATCCCCCGCAAGAGCCTTCTTTACCAGCTCTTCCGCATCAGGAGCACTGAGAATCGCCGCATCCTTTTTTATCTGTTCAGCCGCAGCCAGCAGGTTCTGCGCCGTTTCACTGACTGGTCTGTCTAGGTCCAGCGCAATGCCGGATTCCCGGCAGAGGTCCGCAAACTCCAGCAGCTTCTGCGCGTTTTCCGCAATCGCTTCAATCTGCAGATCGCCATTGAGCATCCGCATGAGACGGATTGCCAGCACAAGGTTCTGTTCCTTCAGCTGTTTTGAGGCTTCCTCTGCTGCCGCTATCCCTTCATCGATTTTCTGCAGACCTTCTTTTGCCTCAATCAGAAGTGAGATTGCTTCATCAAGCTCCGCTTTCTGCTTCACAAGCTTGTCACGCTGTATGATCAGCTCCGTGTTTTTCGCAAACAGATCCGCTTCTGTTTCATCCGCTTCCTTCAATCCTGCATAGACGCTCTGGCACACTTCCTCCGCCTGTTCCTTCTTGTTCAGAAGATCTGTTTCCATTGCCCGCGCTTCCGCTTCCTTCGCAGACAGCAGCGCACGGTTGTTCAGCAGCTCCTGGCGCTTTTCGGCAAGCCCTGCTTCCTTCGCATCCGCTTCCTTCAGAAGCGCATTCATCTCACTGACTTTGCTGCGAAACTCCCCGATCTTCCGGTTCAGCTCCGCTTCGGATTCCTCAATCTGCCGGATTGCATCAAGATAAACACTTTCTGCTTCTGTTTTCGCATCCTTCAGTTCCTGTTCCTTTTTCTCTATCTCTTCGGCTGCGGCATCATAGTCCGGATTGGCTTCGTTTTCCAGAAGCCGCACCGGCACATAGAGATATCCGAAATCCGAACTCATGGAAGTCGTATGACTGTCCGGGGCAGTCGAAAGTGTCTCCGGTCTTGAAACGACGCCCTGAATCACATAATCCCGCAGTTCCTCATCGATATATACCTGCACGGTATCGCCGGCTTTCAGTCCGTTCTCATCCGCAAAATCCCGTTCGATATAAATTCCGGTTTCTGCTTCTGCGGCAGTCTCTCCCCAAAAGACAAACTTCTGCACTTCCGTCTCCTGATATGTAAAAATCCGCGCAGAAAGATACCTTCCGTTCGGCGCAATCAGGACGGTACCCCCGGCAAGCCGGGCCTCTGCCATCCGTACTCCGTTCGCTTTCAGAAGGTCTTCTGCACGTCTGCGGTCTGTGACTTCAGTTGTGATCACCGCATCGGGATATCCATATGTATCAAGGTAACGGTCAATCGTATTCTTCAGAGAAATATGCGAACCGGATAGACCGGTCAGCACACTGATGCCGAGTGTGCAGACCATTACCATTGATAACAGGATTTTCCAGTATTTTTTCAGTATTGCCTTATACATGCCGACGACAGCTCACCACTCTATTTCTTTTGCGGAAACCGGATGTTCATTCACTGCGGTTTCCCTGATCGTTCCGTTCCGCATGCGAATAACACGGTCTGCCATACGGCCGATCTCCTTCGTATGGGTAACGAGAACGACTGTCCTGTGATGAATGCGGCAGAGCTCCTCCAGAACATCCAGGATCTGCTTTCCGGTCTCATAATCAAGGGCGCCGGTCGGCTCATCACAGAGCAGAACGGCTGCGTCTTTTGCCAGTGCCCGCGCAATGGAAACACGCTGCTGCTGGCCACCGGAAAACTGCGAGGGATAACTGTTCATCCTCTTCTTCAGCCCGACCTGTTCCAGAGCATCCACCGCATGATTCTCATCCACTGCGGTAAGCCTTACGTTTTCCAGTGCCGTCAGTTCACGGATCAGATTGAATGACTGAAATACAAATCCTACCGCGTTTCTCCGATAGGCTGTCATAGAACTGTCTCCGCCCGCAAAAATGGACTTTTCCCTGAACAGAACATCTCCTTTATCCGGCCGGTCCATGCCTCCAAGCATGTTCAGAAGCGTGCTTTTCCCGCTTCCGCTGCTGCCGAGAATGACAAGAAGCTCCCCGTCACGGATATCGAGGCTGACATCATTCAGCGCGGTCACAGCTCCTTCCCCGCTGCCATAGGTTTTATGCAGGCCGACGGCCTGAATCAGAGAACATTTATGCATACATTTTCTATTATAGAAATGATTCGTCAGAAATTGCAAAAAACAGTTCTTTTTGTGCTGTTTTCAGTATATGATTGCATGTTGTCAGCAACAAGGAGGTTTAATCATGAAACGAGTTGCCGTAACAATGGCAGTCATCCTGTCCGGGTTCATCCTTTCAGTTCTGCCTGTCAGCGCATCTGTGCCGGTTTCACAGCAGGCACAGTGGTCAGTCGCATCCGAAGCTGAGGAACCGGACGGGGAAGCGGAAAAGGAAAACAAAACCTACGAAGGCGTCGTCCCGGGAATCAACTATGAAGTTGTTTACTATGACGAAGGCTTTTTCGGCTTTACAGAAAAAGGAGATTTCCGCCAGTGGAGTCTTGCCCACATTCTGCCGCTTCTGTTTACAGCCACAATGATCGCTCTTCTCTACCGTGCCCGTCATGCGATTCGCAGCTGGAAGTATGAAGAAGAGTTTCGCTTCTGCTTTGTGTTTGTCATGCTTATGACGGAGATGGGGTACTTCTGGCGCCTGCTCTACACCGGCCCGTCCGATCCGACCCTTCACACCATGATGAGCAAACTGCCGCTGCAGGTCTGCCAGTGGACGCTGATTTCGACCTGCTTCGCGATGACAAAGAAATCCGAAACGCTCTTCAGTATGGACTTCTTTCTTACCATGTCCTTCGGTCTGCTGCCGCTGTTTCTGCCGGCTGTCATCTCCACCACAGGCCCGCGATATTTCCGTTATTACCAGTTCTGGGGCGAACACATCCTTCCCATTCTTGGAGTGTACTACATGATGTTCGTGCACGGGATGAAGCCGCGGCCGGTCGGAATGTTCCTAGCAGCGGGAATGGTGCTCTGCCTTGTGCCGCCTGCGCTGTACTTCAACAGCCGCTTTGAAGACGCCACCTATCTTTATCTGAAGCCGCAGAGCTATGAGATGCTGAGCTTTCTTCCGAATTCCCTTCCGGTTCTGATCCTGATCGGTCTGATCCTGATACTCACTCTGTTTTTTGCCGCTTACCGGATCTACCTGTTCATTGCAGGGCACGCCGGGGCATCACAGAAACGCGCATAGCCGCAAAGCATCTTTCTCTGGAAAGATGTTTTTTTGTGCTTTGTTGCACGCATTTGTTGCACGCATTCTTCATGAATGCCCGGGATGTGCAGAAACCAGAAAAGACTTCAGAACCTCAGGCTTATGCCATAAGGAACTGAAGTCTTCTGAAATGCATAGATACAAAACCGGATATGCAGTGAATCAGAGTGCTGCTTTGATCTTCTTATACAGACCGTCGCCGTCGAGCTCATACTTCTTCATGAGCGCAACATAGTTTCCGCTCTCTGCGAAGCGGTCTTCGATACCGATCCGGGTAATTCTGCGCGGGCATCTGGATGTCGAGATCTCGGCAATCATTCCGCCGAGTCCGCCGACGATATTATGCTCTTCTGCAGTGAAGATCACATCGTGGTCTTCCAGAACCTTAACGATTCCTTCTTCATCACACGGCTTGATGGCACAGATATCGACAACTGTGATTTCAACGCCTTCTTCTTTCAGCCTGTCAGCCGCCTGTACTGCAGACGGTACGCAGACGCCGGTTGCGAATACTGCGATCTTCTTTCCGCTGCGGAGAATATTCGCTTTGGTCACATCGATATCTTCTGACGGATAGACATCTTCCACATTCGCCCGTCCGAGTCTTACATATGTCGGCTTATCTGTTTTGACGATATGATCAAGAACCGCGCGGGTTTCCTTTTCATCTGCCGGAACAAATACTTCCATTTCCGGAATCACACGCATCAGCGCGATATCTTCGATTGCCTGATGGGAAACGCCGTCTTCACCGACGGTAATACCTGCGTGTGTGCCGCAGATCTTAACGTTGAGATGCGGATAAGCAACGCTGTTGCGCACCTGTTCCCAGGCACGGCCGGTGCAGAACATCGCAAAGCTTGACGCAAAAGGAATGAATCCGCTTGCCGCAAAGCCTGCCGCATGACCGATCATATCAGCCTCTGCGATTCCCATGTCAAAGAAGCGTTCCGGCGCAGCCTTCTGCGCAATATTCGTTTTGGTTGCGTTCGCAAGGTCCGCATCCAGAACAACGATCCTCGGATTTTCGACGACCAGTTCGCCGAGCTTTTCTCCGTAAGCCTGTCTAGTAGCTTTTGCCATTTCAGTTGCCCTCCAGATCCTTTAATGCGATCTCTGTCTGTTCTGCGTTCGGCGCAGTTCCGTGCCATGCGACGTTATTTTCCATGAAGGAGACGCCTTTGCCCTTAACGGTTTTAGCGATGATGATGCTCGGCTTGCCTTTGGTGTTCTTTGCCTCATCAAACGCAGCACGCAGAGAGTCAAAATCATGGCCGTCGGCTTCAATGACATGCCAGCCGAATGCTCTGAACTTTTCATCGAGCGGGTTCGGACCGATTACTTCATCGGTGGTGCCGTCGATCTGCAGACCGTTAAGGTCAAGAATTGCACAGAGATTGTCGCTCTTGTAGTGTGCAGCTGCCATTGCGGCCTCCCAGATCTCGCCTTCTTCGCTCTCGCCGTCTCCGATCAGACAGTAAACGCGATGGCTGTTTCCGTTGAGCTTGTTTGCGATGGCCATTCCGTCCGCAGCCGCAAGTCCCTGGCCCAGTGAACCGGTGGACATATCGATGCCCGGCAGATAGTTCATGTTCGGATGTCCCTGCAGGCGGCTGTCAATCATCCGGAACGAAAGAAGTTCGTCTTCCGGAATGATGCCGAGTTCCGCAAGCTCCGCATAAAGAAGCGGTGAAGAATGACCTTTCGAAAGTACGAAACGGTCACGGTCCTTCGAGCCTGCGTTTTCCTTCGTCATATCCATGACTTCGAAAAACAGCAGAGTCAGAATGTCAGCGGCACCGAGCGCTCCGCCCGGATGGCCGCATTTGGCGTTGGAAACCTCACGGATGATGTTTTTCCGGACGTTTCGTGCGTGAAGCTTAAGTTCTTCATTGTTCATAAGACGTTTTCCTCATATCTTTTCGTGAATGAATACGGGTATTGCCCGTCTGAAGCTGTTATTAAAGCGCGGAAAGAATACTGATCCCCGCAAGAATTCCAGCTCCTGTCAGCACGATGCCGATCAGCAGAATCAGAATGCTTGCATTCTTTTCGAGTATCAGATTGCGGGCACGATCATAGTAGAGCGTGATCGTGTCCCCTTTCCGGAATGCATCTTCCCGGCTTGCGTTGACATCGCATCGCCGGATGCAGTCCTTATCGTCAATCCTGTAGCGTACGATTGGATAGTAAGTGAATTTTGATCCCTTCAGAATCTTGCTTTCCCGGGAAATCTGACGTTTGAAGGTACCGGTAATCTCAGCGGTAACCGGTTCAAGATTCCGCTTTTTCAGAATCAGAGTATGAACGATCATTGTTACACCGGCGATTACCATTACGGCAGAAGCTCGCTCTTTGCCAGTTTACGGCTTCCGCAATACAGCAGCACAGAAAAGAAGTAAACGATCATTGTCACAAAAATGATCAGTGCCGATACCTCAGATAAGGAAACATGCACCACACTCCTTAACAGCAGGGAGGAAGCCGGCATCAGCCAGATCAGAACCGAACCGCTTTCTGCAATCACAGAACAGGTGTAGAACCAGCGGGAACCGCCTGCAGTTACCCATCGCGGTTTATCGTGCATCAGCTGCGCACGCACTTCCGGACTGACTGTTTCATACGTCCCGGCTGCTTCAGGAGCTTCGTAGATCAGAGACTGCGTTCCGGTTTCATCCAGAGCGAACAGAAGTCCGCCAAAGGACTGCTTTGCCATGTTCCGGAATTCTTCGTTATCCAGATAGGCGTATGGATTCTCATTCTGTTCGTTTTCTTCCGGCCAGCAGACATAATAATAATTCCCGGCAATATTCCCGGCTGTTACAGCAGTGTTCTGCCCATCCGATGTGATCGCAGGCAGCGTTTCAGCCAGACTGGCTGTTTTCAGATCTTCTGCCGAAAGCTGACGCAGGAATTCCGGAGAACCAGCCGGAACAATTACCTGATTTCCTCTGACTTCAGCTACTGCGCCATTTTTAAACAGCCGCTGTCCGTCATATTCTTCCCCGGAAACGGAATCTGTCAGCGCCATGGTCATAAACCGGACTGTTTTCGTCATATATGACGCGGAATCAGTTCCGGAGGAATCCTCCATATGTTCCATATAGCCAATCATTTCCGCCGCAAAATCAAGCTTCACCTGATTCTGTGCATGCACTTTTTCCTGAACCATCGAATAATCCAGCCTCAGAAGAACTCCCCCCGAGATAAGGAGAAGCGCCGACATCAGGATAAAAGCTATAGCTTGTTTTCGATTGATCTGTCTTCTGTTCATTCTGCTTTATTTTCCTTCTCCCATTTTAGCTGAACATACGCATATATTGATCTGTTCTCCTTAACTTTTCTTAATATTACACCCGAGAAGGTGTAAATATCGCAATATGAATGCGTGTTTACCTGCATTAATTCTGGCTTTTCGGTAATTATACTGTCACAAATCCAATGTTGTAACTCTTCCTAAGGGTATAATTATACCCGAGGGCAAAACAGGTATGGCAAGGATTATGAAGGATGAAAGCAATATCGTTACGATCCCTTCAAACGTCTCGGTGAACGCGAAGGGTTATGTGTATATCAACACATCTTCTTCCTGGGTTGACAAAGTAAATGGCGGCGGGAAGCACGCTGATCACGAGAAAGTGTGTATCGGAAAAGTACTTGTACCTGGCAGTGACTGGAAAAGTGACAGAAGAATGTATGCCAACGTTTCCTATTACCGGATGTATCCTTCAGACAATTCTTCGTCAAAGAAAAGCAGAGCAGTCTACGATGAATACCCGATTCGGTCCGACTGTCTTTCCGTCGGACTCTATGCAGGATTAAAAAAGCTTGCAGTCGAATCCGGACTGATGGATATTCTCACAGAGGTCTTTGGGAGTGTAAACACATGGCTGATTCTGGATCTTGCCATGTATATGATCTCAAGTGAATCTGCTGTTTTCCAACACTTCCCTCACTGGGCAGGAAGCAGCGTCATCTTCTCGGAAACCATACGAAGTGACAGTTATATCTCACAGTTCGAAAAAGAAGATATCAGTCTTTCATCGATCAACCTGTTCAAGAAAAAATGGGCAAGAACCGTGCTGGATGATGGAAGAATCTTCGTGTGCTATGACTCTATGAATGTAAACAGTCAGGCAGAAGGCGTGTTCATTGTGCAGAAAGGACATGCCAAGGATGATGCCGAAAAAGACCGGATCAATACCGAGTATGCAATAAGACAGAAAGATGGAATGCCGATTACCTATAAAGATTACCTGGGATCCATAAATGATATGGCAGAAGCTTCCGATATGATTCTCTTCTTCCGGGAACTTCTTGATGGAGAAGACGTCACCGATATTGTCATGATTGCGGACAGAGGATATGTATCAGAAGACAACATACTTGAACTGCGGAATGCAGGAATCGGATATATCCTCCTTCTTAAGAAGAACATGAATATCATGAGTACAGTTCTTGATGAATATGTCACTCTCGTAAAGAAGCCGGCTAACTACATGAAGGATACCGGCAAATTTGCGATGACGGTTCACAGAAAACTGTTTGAAGATGACATTGATGACAGTTGGTTCCATATCGTTTGGGATGCAAATCTGGAAATCAGCCACCGCTTCCTCTTGATGAATGAAATAGACTCAAAAGAAAAGAAATTGCAGAAAGCAAAAGAGAGGAAGACACACTTTACGGAAGAAGATCTCAAGCCTTACAGACAGTTCTTCTCAATTGACTGTCATGAGGAAGGAACCCTGAAAATCAACCAGAGAGGAAGGGGTGCCGGAAAGCAGAAGAAAGTATGTGCATATGTGATTGACTCCTTCAAGAGAAATGAAGAGAACATAGAGAAAGAGAATTCGAAGTGTGGATATCTTGTATATGTGACAGATCAGAAAATGACGGCTGAAGAAGCAATGGAGGCTGTTTCAAAACGCGACTGCGTTGAGAAAGCGTTTCGGGCTTTGAAAAGCTGGTTGGGTATGGATAAGTATGGAGTGCACTTTGAATCATCCATGCATGCGAAGAGTCTGATCTGGTTTGTTTCGTCTATTCTTCATTCATTGTTGTTTGTCAAAACAGAGAAGATCAGATCGAAAGACAAAAAGCGGGGAACACTGCCTGCGATTATTGATCAGCTTGAAGAAATTCGAGCAGACAGGAACCTCGAAACCGGTAAGTATGAACGCAGGTACAGACCAACGAAGCTTCAGAAAACTTACCTTGGAATGCTAAGCGTAAGCATAGATGAGATAGATGAGATCATTACCGATATTAGCTGATGTAAGTCAGTACACGGGCATCTCGGGTGTAAAAGTTGAATAAGTTAAGGTGTTCTGCATCATTTTTGCATGCATATATGTGCTTAGCCGGTCAGTTATTCCTCCGTATGGAATTGTTCTGCACCAGCATGCAGTACCGGTCTTCTGTGATTCCGTTCGAACAGAAATAAAAGATCGAAGAGGGCATTCTCTCCGATCTCTTCCCTTCGAAATGCTGCGAAGGAGGATTATCCCGGGGTGGAAAAAGACCCGGACAACGTTACATTTTCTCTCCTGTCAGAACAGGGACAGGGAGAAATGACGATGTACCTTAATCATACCCGAGGAATTCCGCTTTCGCTCAGACAATTTTCATTTTCTGCAGGTTTTTGCCGTGTACCGTGTTTGAAAGAAGGCCATGGAAACCCATGACCTTTCATATATTCAGCAGCTGTGCCTTATTTGCAGGCGTAGAAACCGACGCCTTCATATTTCCAGCCAAGCTTCTTCAGCTGATCGCGTTCCTGTTCGCTGGAAGTGTAATGATGCGATCCTGCACCGGTTGCATTCCTGTTATACAGACGGTACATCGCAACTCCTTTTGCGTCATCCGCATACCAGCCGATGCCCTCATCCTTCCAGCCTGATTTCAGAAGGCTCGTACGTTCTGCCGCAAGCGATGTGTAATGATGATCACCTGCATTCGGATTATACAGACGATACATCGGTGTGCTGGACTTCACAGGCGCCTTGAATCCTACGCCTTCGTATTTCCAGCCGATGCTCACAAGATGGTTCTTTTCCTGTTCATTTCCGGTATAGAAGTGTTCGCCGGAATTCGGATTGTACATACGGAACATATTTACGGTCGGTGTTACGGACGCAAAATGCTTCGTTGCCTTCAGGAGCGGATCGTTCTCCTTTTCAATTTTGATTCTTGCCCATGCCTGATCCGAGGAATTGTAGTATACATCCTTCAGCATGTAGCAGTTACAGAACGCTGCATAGCCTACTTGTTTTACGCTCGGTGAAATCGTGACCTTGTTTACTGTGAAATAATGTTTCTTCGGTTCTTCTTCACTTGTATAGAACAGATATGCCGGAATCCGGCTGACCTGATTGCCAAAAACCACTTCCATCCCGGTAAGCACACCGGAATTATAAAATGCCGGAGAGCCCCAAGACAAATCATCCACTGTGCGCGCATTAAACACCACTTTTTTCAGATTTCTGTTGTTCGCAAAAGCGTCACTGCCTATTTTCGTGACATTTTCCGGAATTGTAAGTGAACTGATCGGAGTATAGTTAAATGCCTCATATTCAATTACGGTTGTATTGGA
>JAFYGX010000249.1 GCA_017543025.1 Solobacterium sp. | reverse complement strand
CAGCCGCAAACCGCAGCATATAGGCACTTTCCTTCGGATTTTTCAGGGTCGCTTTGATCGTATCTGTCACGATTTTTTCCACACCCTGCTCAATATGATTTTGAAGGTCAATTGTTTCTGTCATACGCTGATTCTCCTGAACGCTGATCCGATCCGACAGCCGTCTTAAACTGTTCGATCTGTCCGTGTCTGCCTATAAGGATACATGCAAACAGGATGAATTCCCTGTTCTGTGCCCGAAACGGACATATATAAACTTATGATTCGTTATGCGTGGAACTTCGCTTCTCTTATCCGGGATGCAGAATACCGGCAGAAGCAATCTTCCCCGGGAAGCGTGTACAAAAGCGCGAAACATTAGTCCAACAGCCTTGTATGGAGCATCAGATACATTATTTCCTTGGCCAGCGGTTTTCCAGTCCCACAGGACATGCGGCGTCAAAACAATAATGATCACCGGTACAGTACGCACCGAACACGCCCTCAATGGTGTAATCGATCGGTTTTCCGCTGTCAAAGTTCAGGACACTGGTGTATACGGCCTCCGTCATAAAACTGCCGGTGATGTGCCAGGGACGCGAGAATTGATCAATATACGCCTGAAGCTTTGGATCATCACATTCAAATTCCACTTTCACGCCTTCCGTACCTGTAAGGTGAAAGTCTTTATCAAGGAAGCGTTCGCTCTGATACGATGTCAGATGAAGTTTTACGGTCGTTCCGTAAAGATCCGTGACCGGATCTTTCGGATAGAAGAGAGTCGTCATGTGGAAACCGCCGGGTATTTTTTCGAACACCGGTTCTCCGCGTATTTCCGTAAATATGTTTCTGACTTCCTCATTGTCCGGGAATACCGCTTCATAGATCACCGGAGAAATATCCCGTGCGTCAGAATATACCGGGTCAAACGCATACAGAGGCTCCCGCGGCAGCGGGGTGAAGGAATAGTATCGGCAGACAAGGACCAGAACTGCAGCGGCTGCGGCAGTCACGATCAGAATCCGTTTTAAGAGTGTCTGTTTCATAAAGAAATTATATAAAAAACACAGCGGAGAATTCGCGGAATGCCGGTGAAGTTTATGAGAAAAAAGAGAACCGCAGATGCAGGATATGCCCTGCAGTGAAGAGAATATAATGATGTACGGAATTTCACTGTCATTCAGCTGGAGAGGAAAAACAGATCATGCAGGAATTATATCTGGAACTGGAAGATACGGAATGGCCGAAGGAGTATACCGATCATGACCGGAATATCGTCCGGGCAATTGTATATGACAATGAAGGTTACCTGTATTTCATGAAAGTGCAGAGAGATGATGAGTTTGGAACGGCAGAGCTGATCGAAACATCCGGCGGCGGAATGGAAGAGGGCGAGGATGAGAAGACCGCAGTGCTGCGGGAGCTCTCGGAGGAACTCGGTGTAAACGGAGAGATCATTGTGAAGATCGGAATCGTCAGCGATTACTACAACCTGATCCATCGCCATAACCTCAATCATTACTATCTCGTTCATGCGCGCTCATTCGGAAAAACACACATGACGGCAGATGAGATCGACTGCTTTCATCTTTCTGCACTCCGGCTGACACTTGCGGAGGCAGAGAAAATGTATCATAATGCGATGCGGTTTCCGCTCGGCAGACTGCTCGCAAACCGGGAGCTTCCCGTTCTGCATCATGCGGCAGAATGGATGAAACAAGCCGGGCTGAACCTGAAAGAGAGTGATTGAAATATATGAAAAACTTTGCGGTGAAACATCCGGTGATATTCAGCATCCTGCTGTTTTTTGCAGGTCTTGTCCTGGCGCTTGTCTGTTCGCTTCCGTGTGCGGTGATCGGACTGGAGAACGGAACGGACATCGGCCGTATTCTGGCCAGCGTGATTCTGCTTCTGGTATTCCGTTATGCCCTTCCGAAGAACAGCTTCTTCAAAGGACTTGGTCTCATCATTCCGGGACTGCTGTTTGTTGCGTGGAATATCGTCTACAATCTGCTGTCCGGCGCTTCCGTGACAACACCCGGTCTCGCTGATGTCATTGCCTGCATCGCACCGGCGCTGTTTGAGGAAACGATCTTCCGCGTCATCTCCATTTACTTTCTGAAGGAAAACGGCAGGTCTGATCTCGAAGCGCTGATTCTTTCCGCCGTGATCTTCGGTGCTGTGCACCTGACCAACATCGCGGGCATGACGCCTGTCAACGCGGCAGTACAGGCAGGCTATGCGGCAGTCATCGGTCTTGTGTTCGGTGCGGTGTATCTGCGCAGCCAGGATATGGTTTCTGTCATTCTTCTGCATTTCCTGATCGATTTCTCGAACCGGTTCTTTACCGGAAGTACCGTAACAACACCGGTCATGATCATCGCATTTGTTATCGTGCTGGTCATTGAAGCGGTGTATGCGGTCACGCTTGTAAAAGGCAGAACGAAAAACTGAAACCGAAATCATAATAAATCAGTATTTTTCCGGAATCGAAAATCTCTGGGACACCATTTTTTTATATATATTTAAGTTATAATATTAAGTAATGCATACATTGATTTTTTTGTGATGCGTGGTTTATAAGGGGTAGTTTTGTATGAATAAAAAACTATTGAGAACAGTATTTGCGGCATTCCTTTCCGTTTTCATGTTCGGAACATCCATCAATCCGGCAGTATTTGCGGATGGGGAAGATGAGACCGTTGAAAACAACGAAGGAAATGAGGATGCGCAGGAGAAAGGGACAGATGTCAGGAAGACGATCACAGCGTTTGTTTTAGGTGAACTGATTCCTGATGAAGCAGAAAGCACAGAAGATGTGGCGCTTCCTGCAAGTCTTCCTGCAAAACTTGAGGGAGATGCAGAAGAGGCAGAGCCTGTTGCGGCAGGTGTTCAGTGGACGGAGAATGAAAATGCATTTAACGTTTCACTGAATGCGGAAAGCAATGAGGCTTATGTGCTGAGTGAAAATGCACAGAATCAGCTGAACAGCATTTCGGTTGCGAAGTCTGAAGTTGCGGAAGAAGACACTGCAGAAGCTGAGATACAGGCTGTCACGGATGACGGCTCAGCGCAGGATCAGCAGGCTGTAACGGAAGAAGCGGATTCAGAACAGGAAGCGCTTCTTGGAGAATCTGCTGTGGTGCCGTGGGACGGAACAACAGTCAGCTGGGATCCGTATCCGGGCGCATCCGGCTATAAATGCTATGTTGTCCTTGAGCAAACTGAAT
>JAFYGX010000248.1 GCA_017543025.1 Solobacterium sp. | reverse complement strand
TCTGTCGGGTACATCCTGACGGAAACAAAAAACGGGTTTTGTCAATAACCCGGCGATGCGGCCACAGTCCTCTGTACCGAGGGAGGCGATGCTAAGCATAAGCCAGGAGCACAGCCTCATGCTGTGACGTCAGGACTGGCTGAGTGAGCTGCAAACTCTATAACCATTAAGGGATACGCGAAGCTTTGGCAAGCCTCGCCCCTTTATGGGGCGGGGTAATTGACGCAAAGGTGTTTTCCATCTTTCCCTGGGTCAGACATCAGGTCGGAATTGTGAACTGGGATGTCACCGGGCTTCCTCTGGATCATGATTTCACGGTTACAAGAGGTTTCGGCACAGTTGCCTCCATTCATAAGAAGTGGATGTCCTTCGGTGACTGCTACGAGCTTCATGTGGCCGAGGGCGAGGATGAACTGCTTGCTCTGGCAGTAATGATCGGGCTGAATGCAATTCAGGCTGACCATAACATTCAGAAGCAGAAGAAGACAGCCGGAAAGAAATAATAAACAATCCGGAAGACAGAATGAACAGAGTGCCTTAAGGTCTGGAACTTAAGGCATTTTGATCATGCACTGCTTCCGAAGGTGCTCACTGAAACATTCAGAAAGCTGATATGATTGTCACGGATATCAGTCACGATCTTTCTCATGCCGTTATCTTTCCTGCTGATCCGCTTCTGAAGATATACTCTTCGCTCAGGCTCCGGTTTGCATGCTTTGAACAATCTGAGAACAATCTGATCCGTCAGGAAATCAGGCGGTTTACGTTTATATAAAACGTTCAGAGTGAAGCTTCGGAAAAGGAGTCTCTGAGAATGCTGAGAATTATCTGTGGCGTAAGATGGATTAATGACCTTCTGCTAAAAAGATCTTTGAATCGAATGATTGCAGAAATGGAGGATAACATGAAAACGATACTGCTGAATGGTTCGCCGCGTAAGAACTGGAATACTGCGATGATGCTGAAGGAAGCAGAAAAAGGTGCCTTGTCGGCAGGCGCGGAAACAGAATATGTGGATCTGTTTGATCTGTCTTATACAGGCTGCCGCAGCTGTATGGCATGCAAGCGGAAAGGCGGAGAACGCTGTCACTGTTTCTGGAAGGATGATCTTTCTCCGCTGATTGACCGCATCTTTGCGGCAGATGCACTGATCATCGGCTCCCCGCTGTATCTTGGCGATATTACCAGTCAGGTACATGCCCTGATCGAACGGCTTCATTTCTGCGCGCTGTCTTATGATGATTATTCAAATTACTTCAGCGGAAAGGTAAATACGGGAATCATTCTGACGATGAATGCGCCAAAAGCCTTCTATGAGGCTGCGTACACAAAAAAAGCAGACGAAGTTGCGGAGAGCTTCAGAGGTCTTAACGGAAGCGTAGAGGTATACGCCTGCTGTGATACTCTGCAGGTAACGGACTACAGCAGGTATAATATGGCAGGCTTCAGTGAAGAACATAAAAAAGAAATGCGGGAAAAACAGTTTCCCGAAGATCTGAAAAATGCCTTTCAGATGGGAGTGAGGCTCAGCAAAGCGGTATGAAACAGTAAATGCGTTCAATCATGAGCGTGCTTGAACAAGCCTGAGACGCAGGGCTTAAAGACAGAAGAAGAAAAAGAGAAGAAAAAATAGAAGAAGGAAACGAAATGGAAGATATGAAAAACAGAGAAAACGGCGGACACATTGACACGGAAAAAGTTGACAGCAGGGAACTTGATCGGGTGGCTGGCGGATTGCCGGGCATTGCAGTGCCCGGAGAACCCGGTGTGCCGTATGTAACAGTTCCGGGAGATGATTCCGGCGATAAACCGAAAGACGGCGGAGCTACAGGCACCTGGTAAGAGAAGGCCGACATAATGGAGTGAGTTCAAAGACTCTTTGGATGAATATGTAAAACGCGGTCAGATGGCCGCGTTTTCAGATGATATTCAGCAGGAGACAATTACTGTGAGCTCCATTTATCATAAGCTTTCAGATCTTCAGAAGCACGTTCTGCAGCACAGAACAGAACTTCAAGATCATCGCTGTATCCGACAACAGGGATGGGGTCAGGAATCGCGTCAAACGCTTCCGTCAGATAAACAAACGCACCTAGAACATTGGCGATTCCAGTTTCGGAAGCTTCTGTATAGGTACCGTCTGCGTATTTTTTGATCAGACCGATCATATTCGCAAGCGTATTGCCGCCCTTGTCAATCAGAACAGGGGAATTGTCGATCTTTGCCTGTGCTCTGGCAAGAACAGCCTTTACTTTTTCCTTGTCATTCAGGATTGTCTTTGCTTTCTCAATGCATGCATCGAGAAGCTCTGCCGCTTTTTTTTTCGTTTTCTTCCAGCATTGCAGTCCCTCTTTCTGGCCGGACTGTGACGCCGGGCTGTACTGAAGTGATTATATCATGCATATATGAGCGCTGAAACAGGACATTTTCTCCGTCTGTTATGGTGTTCTGTGCCTGCGGTTTATACGGATATCTGCATAAGAAGCGTCTCTGCGATCGGCATATCGTTTCAGAAGATCTATCGGTTCATCGTTCTGTCTGTTTTCTCTGCTGGTTCCTTACCGGCTGTGCATTTTGTGAATCCGAGAAGAGCGGTCAGAAACTGTTTTTCTGCAGAAACCGGAGCGGGTATATATAATAATGCTATGGAAGAAATCGATATTTTTTTTTCGAAAGAGATCCCTCCGGAGAATGGAAAATGGAGTGAACTCCGGAAATACCGGAAAGATCTCACGGTCGCCGGGAACGCAATTCTGTGGTTTGGCGTATGGTCGGTGATCAAAGCCTACCTGACGCTTCTGCTGAATGAAGAGCTGAGAAACTATCTCATCCGTCTGAAACCGGCAGAGTTTGATCAGGCATATGCAGATCTGCTGTTTCTGATCCTTCTTGCGGGGCTCATTTTTGCGTTTCATTTTCTGATCTACCGCGGTGCAGATCGGGAAGGGCATGGAGTGAAAACCGGACCGCTGTATCTGATTCTCGCTGGTGTATATATGCCGCTGTGCATCATCAGTATCTTCGTGACGCTCCTGGATGGGACGGGTCTGCAGAATGCCGGTCTGGCTTCCGTTCTGCTGGATGCCGGAGCTGCTCTGATCTGCGGGGATGTTCTGTATAACGGCATACGATGCAGAAGATTCACGGAGAAACCGGAGCAGCAGGGGGGAGACGTATGAACAGTGATTTCCATTATTACGGCACCTATTGTGCTGCGATCATTGCCGGTTATGCGCATGAAGAAGCACTGGAAATCGGTTACAGCGCCCAGCTGGTCGATCATTGTACGAGAACCTGGCTGAAGAAGATCGACGGCCCCGAATCTGCGGCAACCACCCAGCTTCAGTCAGAGCTGATTTCCGCCCGTACGGATCCTGCAGGGCTACAGGATATTACCCGGATCTGGTCTTCCTTTCATTTTCTTCCCCGTGATCTGTATGCACCGGTTCCGAAAGGATCCCGGCGCTATAAAGATAAATATCGTCTGATCTGCGGACCGAATGGAGATCTGCTGAAAAAAACCATTCAGATTGCAGAGAAGCGCAATACGCTTCAGGCAGCCGGAATTGCCATGCATGTACTTGCGGATACCTGGGCGCATACCTACTTTGCCGGTACGCCATCGCTTGTCATCAACAATACAGACTATAACTTCTTTGAACTGAAGAAGGAACATGGCCATCTGCGCAGGGTTCCGATCGTATTCGGCCATAACCCGGCCGCAAAGGAAGACCCGCAGACAGGCGCCTATACCGGAAGCCTGTATCAGGCAAATGAAAACTCCATCATGAATCTCGGGCACGGAAGGGCAGGACATCTTCCGGATTACAGCTTTATCCGCTATGCCTACGCCCCTTCCTGGGACCGGTATGATGAAATCATCAAGGATAACCCCAGAGACTACATGCATGCATTTGCTCAGATGGTCTATGCCCTGAAGCTGCTTCATGAAGAATCGGATGCCTTTGAAACAGATACCTATGCCTGGGAAGAAATCAGGCCCTATGCCGGACGCATCCGGGGGATTCTTGAAGAAAGACGGACAGATGATTCCGAAGACTGGAAGGCGTTCGGGGAAGAACTTTCTGCTGAGCCGATTCCTGCGTTCAGTCTGGAACCGTTTGAACTGGAATTTCTTTCGGCTTCCTTTAATGTGCAGAAACTGCTTGCGAGTGCGCCGGGCAGATTCTTCACGGCTGCCATTGATCAGAAGGCGATGCTGGTCAATGAGACTGCCCGCTCCGGAAGCCAGCTTGCCGGAAGAGCCCAGGAGATAACGGGACTTGCCGATCTGTATAAGGAGGGCAGGGTATGACGCAGTGGCAGAAACTGAAAACGATCCTCTTTGCGCTGCTGGAGATTCTGTTAGCCGGCGTGATCATTCTTCTCCGTGATAAGGATTTCAGCACGCTGAATATTCCGGGGGCGGAACGACTCACCCGCGGAGTGGTATCGTATTATCTCATTCTGACGGTATTCGTCATTGTGATGCTGATATACGGAATCCGTCTGATTGTATTCTATTTTACAATGGCAAGATTCATGACCGGTGGAAGAGGGATGCTTTACAGGGGAATCCTGTATACGGATCTTGCGCTTTATACCCTTTCGCTGAACAGTGTTCCGGTGAACTATATCATGATCTATCTCATTGCGATTCTGGTATTTGCCGGAGCGATCAATCTGTTTCAGGCGTATGACATACTGAAGCTGGATGGATTCTGGCAGTTCAAGGCGCTGCAGGGAATTGTGACAATCTGTTTTGCATATTACGGATTTACGCATCTGCATCAGCCGATGGTGCTTGCCGATATCTGTGCAGTTACGCTCATATATGATGCGCTCATGCAGATAGCAGGCGTCTTTACGCCGACCAGGATCATTACCATTCCATAAGCAAACGGGCCTGAGGCAGCAGAAACACAGCAGTTTCAGGAAATCGAAGCCTGCTGGTAAGAACTGCAGCCGGCAATCTGGTATGATCTGAACGAAACATACATCCGAACCGAATACAGGGATCGAAAAAGAAATTATTTATGGAAGGAACAGAAAAGATGAACGGCAGAAATCCGAATGAGACGTCCGCGTCCGAACAGCAGAATAACGGAATTGATCTGGCATATTATCGATCATAAGAAGAAAGATATGGAGTTTCGTCTTGGCGGAGATGAATTCCTGGTGATTATCAAAGACACTCCGGAAGAAGAGGTCATTTCCATGCTGGAAGAACTCAGCAGGCCGATCACAGTAGATGACGGGTTTGAAATATCGATTTCCAGCGGATATGGGCCAACCATGAAACTGGCGGATGAAGCTCTTTATCAGGTGAAGGAACACGGCAGAAAAGGCTTTATGAAACTTGTATAAAACTGGTATGAAACTGAAAGGATAACCCGCGGCAGTGTACAGCAGCTCTGCAGGCCCCTCTGTCAGAACGGCTCGATCAGCGTCCGTTCAGCGGGGGGAGGTTTACTGCAGGGCTGCTGAATACTGTTTTTCCGTTTCTTTCATGCTGGTTTCCGGATTTTTTACAGTACGGTCTACCGTCTGTTCTGCAGTTTCGACTGCAGTTTCTGAATGGCATCTTCACTGACACCGGTGTTTACAAGATAGTCATGCGCATATGATGCCAGATCTGCTTTTGTAACATCGACCGTGTCATTCGAAACAATCTCTTTCAGAATCACATGGAGATACTGTTCACGAATTGTCCGGTATTGTTCAGGGGTATCGTTTTCGTTGATGCCGTAATAATTGTCATAAGTGATCATGTAGTCTTTTTCGATCTCTTCATAGCTTGCGCCGCAGAGTGCTTCCAGAAGTGCAAAGATGTATCCGGTGCGATCCTTCCCCTCGGCACAATGCAGGAGATACGGGCCTTCATTCTCGTTAATCGCTGTAACAATATCAATGATTTTTCTGCGATTCGCTTCATCTGCGAACATTATGGACATGTTCAGCAGAAGAACTTTGCCGTCGTTGTAAAGCCTGAGAAAATACGGAGAATTGAAATCACCGGCTGACATGTGATCCGCAAGCCGTTTTTCGCTGTCAGAAAGGTCAATGATATAACGGATGCCTGCCTGTTCCGCAAGGCGGTCCGTAATCGCTGCCCGGCCGCGCCGGTTGTCGCAGGGAGAGGCAGAACGGTACAGCCAGTGTTCCGCGATGGTTCCCGCACTGACGCTTCTGAAATTTGCAAATTCTTCATCGCTGGCATACAGCGATCGGTCATCTTCGTAGCGGATATCGCAGGCTTCCTGCACAGAACGGTATTTTGCACGTTCGTTCAGTGTAATCGTGCAGGTATCCTCTTCACTAAGCCCCGCCCTGATGTAGAAATCCGTACCGTAATTGATTCCTGCCTTGAGGTAGTCAGCGGAAGGATAACCGACCAGAACCGTTTCCTGCGGCTTTACATAATAGCCGGTGTAATAAGGAATGTCGCTCAATGCATACCCATTGGAAAAGGAAAGGTCTACACTGTCCCCGTACTCAAATCCAAGACTGTTGAATTCTGCGATGGAAATCATCAGGAAGACACCTGTTTTATCAGAGCAGTGCTGCAGCGGACAGTCGGACAGCACCGGGGCTGATTCCGATCCGTTTGACGTCGCCTGCGGTTCTGCAGAGCATCCCGCAAGAAGAGTTCCGATCAGAACGAATATACAGAGTTTCCTTAATGGTTTC
>JAFYGX010000247.1 GCA_017543025.1 Solobacterium sp. | reverse complement strand
GGAATTCATCTGATTCTGGATCAGCATCATGCGCTGCTCTTCCACTTCCCGGATGCCGATCGTATGGAGCAATTCATCGATCGGACGGCCTACAGCAGTGGCGTAGCGGCAGATAAATGAAATCGTGGGATTCTTATTCTCCCCCAGCGCTTTTGCGAACTGAGAGCGGGAAATGCCCATCATTCGCGCAATTCTTTCTTGATTAAATGACGCGTTATGCTGGGACTTCCTGAATTCCCAATCTTCTCTGATTACTTCCATCGCCACTTCCTCAAAGGTTTTGCACATAGTTTTCTCCTTTCTTTCGCGTTTATTCGTTCGCTAAATGGGTTAGCCAAAACGCAAAAAATGGCCGTATCCATCGCTGAATACGACCATCTTTCTTTTTATGGCGCCTCAAACAGGGCTCGAACCTGTGACCTAGCGGTTAACAGCCGCTCGCTCTGCCGACTGAGCTATTGAGGCAACGCTTTATTATATTAGCATCCGTCCCTCTGAAGTGCAATACTTATTTAATGTTTTTTTCAATTTTCAGCCAGTTTTTTTCAATTCTTATCATTTCATCATAGAATTAGCGTATCGGATAAGGAGTACAATCATGAGAACCCTATTATGCTATGAACGCTGCAGCACATGCAGAAAAGCCCAGAAATGGCTTGACGACCATGCTATCGCATATGAGAAGCGAGAGATCGGCATTGCAAATCCAAACAAATCGGAATTGCAACTCTGGCAGAAACAAAGCGGTTTGCCCCTGGCAAAATTCTTCAATACCTCCGGCAGGCTTTACCGCGAACTGAAGCTCAGAGAAAAGCTGCCTTCAATGACAGATGAAGAGAAGATTTCTCTTCTCGCCTCTGACGGAATGCTGGTAAAACGGCCAATTCTTCTGGACGATACGGTTGTATTGGTCGGATTCAGGGAAGCAGAATGGTCAGAAGCCCTGCTCTGATTTCTGTTCGTTTTCCGATGAAAACGGTTAATTTGCCATATAATATTGTTATTCACATTTATGCCGGATCAGAAACAGGATTAACCAGAGACAGAACGATCACATCTGGTTTCTGTCAGTTTGGTATACTCCAGGATGAACGGATCATTCCGGGTATAACACGCAATCTGAATGTGCGGATGACTGTCAGACATGTGAAAAACACGGAACACCTGCCGCTTCTCTGAGAAGTCGGCTGTAAGATTATAAAAAACCTCAGCTCTCCCTCCCGTTATGGTACGGGAATCAGAACTGCTGACGGAAGCGGATATCAGAATCGGAAAGGACACTCAACCTATATGACAGTGAAAGAACTCTATGACACCATCGGGGGCAACTACGAAAACGCGAAGAAAATAATGATGTCAGACGCACTCATCAGCCGTTTTATCGTCAAGCTGATTGATGACCCTTCTTATGCCAGGCTCACAGAAGCACGCAGAACAATGAATGCGGAAGAATTATTCAGTGCGGCGCATGGATTAAAAGGCGTGTGGGGTAATCTGGGTCTTACCTCTCTCAGCAATGCGGCAGCTGAGATCACCGAAGAATTCCGCAGCGGCAACTCCCGCACTCTCAGCGATGAAGAAGTACTGGAAAAACTTGATAATATTGACGTACAGTACAGAAAGACTATTGCCGGTATCCGGCAGTTTGCAGAAGAAGCTGCGTGAGCTGGAGCTGTCAGAAAGGTTAACCTCCTATGAATATCAGCAAAATCTATTTTGATATGGACGGCGTGCTCGCAGACTTTGATCAGGGCGTCGTTGATATGCTTGGCCTCCCTTACCCGAATCTGTATCACGAAACGGTTGAAAACAGTGATCGGATGTGGCATGCGATTCGTGAGTATGATCATTTCTACTACAATCTGGCTCCAAGGGAAGGTGCAGTAGAACTGTTCCGTATTGTCCATGACCGCTATGGCGACCAGTGTCAGATCCTGACCGGCATACCGAAGCCCCGGCGCAATATTCCGGAAGCCGGCCCGGATAAAATCGAATGGGCAAGAAAGTATCTGTGCCCGGATGTCATTGTAAACGTCGTGCTGCGGGAAGAAAAAATCAACTTCTGCAAAGGACTGGATCATGTGCTGATCGATGATTTCCGGCATAATACCGATGCATGGCGCTACCATGGCGGGCTTGCGGTTGACCATGTTGACGCAGAGCGAACGCTTCAGGAACTGAAGAATCTCAATATTCTCTGACCATCCGGTTATGGATGGTTTTTTTGAAAGACAGAAAAAGAACCGGTCCTGATGATCGGTTCCCGATGCAGCAGACCATTCCGGGTGCCGCCTGTTCCGTTTTTTTCTGTGCAGGACGGATTGCGGTCTCCATTCAGCGTACCTGAATTCCCTTTGTTTCGTAATACTTTACTGCTCCGGGATGAAACGGTATTGGAATATCCTTCACTGCGGTTTCTTCCTGAAGCACAAATCTTACCGGGATGCACTGTTCCACTCTCTCTGTATTCTCAAACAGCGCTTCCGTAATCTGCTGAACTGTATCTGCCGGCAGTGATTCACTGCAGATCAGCACAGACCGCACTGCAATCCCGTCATAATCCGTTTCCATGTTCGGATAGCCGGAAGAATCAATCCGGTAAGGAAAGAAATATTCATACTGATCACAGATTGAACTTATCATCTCCGTTCCGATCGGCAGAAATCTTGCCGTACCGGATTCAAAGAGTTCAAGAACAGAAGGATTCGGAACCCCGCTCGTTGAGAAAAGAACATCAATCTCTCCCGATTTCAGCGCTTCTGCTGCTTCAGAAGTTTTCATATTGACCGTCGTGACATCTGTCGGCTGCAGCCCTGCCGCATTCAGAATACAGAATGCATCCTGTTCGGTTCCCGACTCAGAGACACCAACACTGATCGTTTTTCCCCGCAGATCATCCAGCGAACGGATATCTGAATTACGCCCGATAATGATATGAACCGTTTCGGGATAGATGCCGGCAATCGCCTGATATCCCTTTACGGAAAACGCATTGTTGAACATCCGTTCTCCATTGTACGCATCATAAAGAATATCTGCCTGCGCCAGTGCAAGCTTCAGCTTCCCTTCTGACATCATTGTGATATTTGCGGCTGAGCCGGCAGTTTCCACCGCTTCCCCTTCCGCAATAATTCCATTTTCCAGCAGAATGTCAACAATTTCTGTTCCCAGCTGATGATACCCGCCGCCCTTCTCAGACGTGCCGAAACGCATTGCCGCAGAAGAACCTCCGCAGCCGGCAGTCAGACAGATCAGCAGACTGCTCATCAGAATCGATCTGAATTTCATATGATTCCTCCCTGCATCTTCCTGTACTGCATCTATAGACCATTACAGCCTCTTCCCGATCCATCAGACGGAACCGGTTTGTTTGATAAAACCGTACAGGCAATGTTGACGCATGAGCCCTCTTCCCTTCCTATTCTATTCAACCAGTGACAGAATGAAAATCAAAACAAAGAATATTCTCGCTTCTCTGCACAAAAAAAGACTCCCGGGCTACCCGGAAGTCCTGAGAAAACAGTCTGATTACTCTTCGTCGAGTTTCGGTCCGGCCGCAACAAGTGCTTTACCAGCCGCGTTGTTTTCATACTTGTGGAAGTTCTTGATGAAACGTCCGGCAAGATCTTTTGCCTTTCTGTCCCATTCCGCCGCATCCGCATAGGTATCACGCGGATCGAGAATGCCGGTATCAACTCCCGGAAGCTCGGTCGGCACTTCAAAGTTGAAGTAAGGAATCCGCTTTGTCGGAGCTTTGTTTACATCGCCGTTGAGGATCGCATCAATGATGCCGCGGGTATCCTTGATCGAGATACGCTTGCCGGTGCCGTTCCAGCCGGTGTTGACGAGGTAAGCCTTCGCACCGCTCTTCTTCATCTTCTTGACGAGCTCTTCGCCGTACTTTGTCGGGTGGAGTTCAAGGAACGCCTGTCCGAAACATGCGCTGAATGTCGGAGTCGGCTCTGTGATACCGCGCTCTGTACCAGCCAGCTTGGCAGTGAAGCCGGACAGGAAGTAGTACTGTGTCTGTTCCGGATCAAGAATGGATACCGGAGGCAGAACACCGAACGCATCAGCAGAAAGGAAGATCACGTTTTCTGCCTGAGGGCCGGAAGATGTCGGGCGAACCTTCTGAACGATCTTTTCAATATGATCGATCGGATAGGAAACACGTGTGTTTTCCGTTACGCTCTTGTC
>JAFYGX010000033.1 GCA_017543025.1 Solobacterium sp. | reverse complement strand
GTCATTTGCACGGCGAAGCGAAACTGACCGCGAATGCTTCATCTCTGTCTATGACAACTCTGATAAACCTGAGAATTATCTTGAAGTGACATACAGCGCGCAGGATGCCGAAACTGTTGCTGCATCCATCGGAGAAGCCCTTTCAAATGAGTATGAAATCAGCAGAAGCTCATACCCACTGGACTGCGCAGGCAGCTGCATACGGATTGATGCATCCGAGGTTAAAGGCGGCGGAAGAATGCCCGAGTTGCTTCAGATGGTCTATATTATTCCTGCATCCGACGGCTGCCGTGTTGCCACGGCACATTATTCCATTGAAAGTGCCGAAGGCTTCGGAAGACGATTCTCCTATCTTATGCATACCTTTTCTGTCATTCCTGCCTATGGAAGACAATAATTTCGATGTGCAGTGGAAATTCTTCATACTGTAATCACTCTGAGCTGAACCCCTTGTTCTCCGGCAGAACCGGCCTGATGGATGAATTCAGTCAGGAAATGAAAGAACCCGTTTATCTGTGAATAACAGAATACGGCAATGAGTATCTTCCGAAAGCCGACCGGCGACATCGGAATTATATAAAACATGTGACAGAAGTGACGGAACTCAGATCAGAGTTTTGTCACTTCTGTCACATGTTATTTAAGAGAATTTTTTATTTCAGAAGATCTCCGAAGTACATTTCCCTTTCTTCCGCGCTCAGGCTGCAGACTTCGTAAAGAACCTGAAGGTTGGTGTTGATCCAGTCATTGTCGAGGACAACGTTTTTCATGTCAGTTATATGATTTCTCCAGGATTCGGGAGACATGCGCGTCAGCTGGCTATCCCGCTCTGCTTCCGGAGCGACAATCTCGCAGAGCGCGTCGATCCTTTCCATGGCATGCTCCACTGTCAGCACGGAAGAATATGCCTCGGCTGCACGCCGCAGAAGTTTATCCCGGAATTCCGCATTGCGCACCAGCAGAGTGTTCAGCTCGGCAATCTGGGATTCAAAACGAAATACATTGTTCAGGCAGTAGACCGGATGCCAGAAAGCGATATCCAGGTCATACAGCACCAGCTTCCATTTTCCGCCGTTGATATCCCGGGCGTATCGCAGATTTCCGCTTGCCAGATCGTAATTTCCGAAAAATCCCTGCAGCAGATCCCAGTCGATCAGACTGTCAATGTCCAGCAGCTGCGCGATATGTTCGTAGTTTTCCTGTTCACGCAAATCATGCGTGTAACAGAAGCTGATGATTTCGTTATAGAAATCTCCTGAATAACTCGGCGCTTCAAACATTTCCACACTGTCTTTTTTAATGCCGAGCTTTGTGGCGACCATATCTTCGTTCGGTTTTTCCATAATGGCGTAAATACCGTTGTATTTGCCGTTGAGATACAGAATGCAGTATTTGAACCGTTCGGTAAAGACTTTATCGGTGAATTCTTCCGTAATGGAATAACATACTTCGTTGCGTACGATGGTGTTGTTCTGATCCTGTCCTGCACGGAGAACCAGATTCCGGAAGGAGGCAACACCTCCGTCGAACAGGTCATACTCCAGCCGCTCCGCTCCGAGAGACCCGCGGAAGCGAAGACTGAGGTTCTTTTTCGGCAGGTTGAGGCTGGAGAATCCGTGCATTTTCATTGTACAGCCTATGCTGAAGGAACCGTCTTCCTCATAGAAAGAGAGATTGCCAGGAATCTCGATTCCCTTATACCCGTTGTCATAAATATTCCGGAAGCGCCACAGGTCATCTGCAACCACACAGGCCACCGGCAGGGTATGACCTTCGTTGATGATGTAGTTCAGGGTCCTCACGCGGGAAGTCAGTGCCTGATCTTCCACGCAGATTGCACGCACCACCGTTGTTTCCGTAAGTGTGAAAGGCCCTGTATACCGGGTGGAAGCTGTCGTCGGCACGCTGCAGTCCAGCGTGTAATAGATGTCGCCGTCGGCCTCCAGGGTTACTGTTACGTCCTGTACACCGTTGAAAACGCCGTCACCTCCGATGGCTTCCGGCATGGCAGCGACGCGGCGTTCGCCTTCTCCGTTTTCACCCGAAGGGCTTTCCGTGTACAGATAGAAAAACCCGTCCCGTCCCGGCACCCTTCCGTAAGTTCCGCGGTTTGGTATCTCACGAAGCGCACAGAAGTCCAGAATCTCACCTGCCGGGCCGATCAGATAAAGCTGATCGATTTCGGAATCAAGGGAAAACGGTGCGATCGGCCTGCTGCCTGTATAGGCTGCGGCGTTTTTGTCGCAGAGGATCACTTTCACTTCTCCGGGATTCAGAGTTCCCTCCAGGGTATACTT
>JAFYGX010000246.1 GCA_017543025.1 Solobacterium sp. | reverse complement strand
GCCTTCAACTGTTTCCATATCAGCATAGGTATCACGCATCCGGTCGATTTCCTTATCAACATCTTCCTCCGAAACCGTAACATCTCCAAGCTCATAAGGAAGTCCAGTATAGGTGCCGAGCACCGCTTCCGGTTCAACATGGAATGTGAATACAAGATCGACACTCTCATCACTCATATTGCGGAAATCAAGGCTCGGCTGATCAATCGGTTCAATGCCTGTCTCTTCGAGCGCTCTTCTGAACCACTCTGTCGCATTCTTTTCGATTGCTTCAAAGCGGGTATGCTCATCCGTAATATATTTCTTCAGAAGCTTCTCCGGTGCTCTGCCTTTGCGGAAGCCAGGAAGCGTCATCTGTCCTGCAAGCTTTGTGAATGCCTTAGCACATGCTTTCTCCCATTCATCTCCGCTGATCGTGATTACAAGATCACCCTGAGAATTCTCTTTTAACGTCCATTCTGCCATAGTAATAACTCCTTCTGTATTTGTTTCAATAACCTGAAACAGTATACCAGCTTTTATGCGGGACTGCTATCAGAAATGCAATTTAACCGTCTCTGACGCGCCGGTTTAGCACTCCATACAGCTGTCTGCCAAGGCATTATAGCCTGCTTCTGTTAGCACTGTCAACAGTAAAGTGCTAACAGGACTGTTCAGGAAAGCTCAATCCATTCTGTCAGCTCCGCATACACGCGGTTCTGTACGCAGATTCGATCTCCCGTTTTTTCTCAGCAATTCCCATTGCTTCAATTACTTTCATCGCGCATTGCTTCGCCAGTTCCGGCGCCTCCGCATCTTCATAGCTCAGAGGCAGAGCAAGATAACAGGTACGCACCAGCTGTGATTTCGCCATCTCAAACAGCGCTGGATCTTTGACAAACCAGTCTTCCAGCAGCTCCAGCGCATACCGGAACCCTTTGCTGCGGGCAACCGGGATCACCTCATCCGGACTGAAGGAATACTCTATCCCGTTCTTCACATACGTGAATTCTTCCGCAATCTCCTGTTCCGCCAGCGCATCAATCAGAAGCGCTGCCGCTTCCGGTACAGGATCTTTCGCCAACCAGTCTTGCAGCTCTGCAGTAATCATTCTGAGGTTTCTTCCGCATAACGCTGCGGCTGCAGACAGCTGACTCTGCGGCTTTCCCTTCAGCCGGTTCAGCAGTTTTTCAACTGACACTTCTCCCCGCTCCTGTTTTTCAGCACGTCTCCGGCGTACTTCTTTCTCAAGTGCAGTCAGGGTCGCTTCCGTTTCCGACGGAATGTACGGCATGGACAGCTCCTTCTTCAGAAGAAACGCCGCTTCGTCAAGATCACCAGCTTCAATCGCCGCATTGATCTCGGTCAGAATCTCATCATAATAACTCATGATATCCCTCAACATTGAAAAAAAACCACCGGAACCCCGATGGTTTTCAGGCGTCCTCGAACGGACTCGAACCGTTGACCACCCGCTTAGAAGGCGGGAGCTCTATCCAACTGAGCTACAAGGACAGCGCAATTACTATAACAAAATCATTTATAAAATTCAAGGATATGTTCGACGATAAACACGAACCGCATCTTCTTCGAGTTCGATCAGCATATAGGACGGATCACTTCCATCTCGATTATGCCAGATACTGCCAGGATTCAGGCAGCGGACTCCCTCTGCGGTCTGATCACAAAATACGTGTGTATGTCCGAACAGCGCAATATCGCATCCGTGCTCCAGTGCTTTCTTTGCAAGATAGACACAAGAGCCGATATACACAAGTCTTGTGCCATGCGTCAGAAAAATCCGATGGCTTCCGATTGAAAGAACACGGTATTCCGGGACATCGTAAAAATCATTATTTCCTCGCACCTGCGCATAAGGCCCGTAGCGTCTTGCCGGTTCTCTGCTGTCACCGCAATGAAGAAAATAATTCGCTTCCGGAAACATGGAAGGAAGCCGGCTGATCGGCTCCATCCAGCCGTGATTGTCAGATACTGCCACAATCCTGATCCGTTTTTCCATACCTGCATTATAAAGGAAGTCTGTAAAAAACCGCCACAAAATATTATAATTAACAGCAGGAGAACTTCTTCATTATGAACATTAACCTGTATCCGTATAACATGTATCTTCTGATCGCAGCTGCGATTGCGGCGCTGTTCTTTATCTTTCTGCCTCTGAAATCCTCTCTCAGAGCTATGAAAGCGATGATGAAACTTGAACTGGATGAAACGGAAAAACAGGCGCAGGCGTTTGAAACCAAATACAATCAGGCTTCTTCCATTGTGAAAAAGGCAGAAGCAGGCGCAAAGGCAATCGCTGCCTCCTGCTTTCTGATCTATATGCTTGGCCGCTACTACAGAAAATCTCCGAAGAAAGGCATCGGCGGTATGATCAATGCCGGCACGGATGTCATTGAAGATTCGCTGCGGGCATATTACCACATCTCCAATTACCGGAAAAAACACTGATTGTGTTTTTTTCTTTTACCTTCTGCTCCTCTCTCAGCAAAGGGAAGCATGCGCTTCCCTTTTGTTTTGCGTTTATGATCACAATTGGCAGATCAGTTTTTCGGTGCCTGTGACGTTTCCGGCTCGGATGTCTCACCCGGTTCCGGATTGCTGGTTGCTATGACCTGTGCTTTATAGCGCGCAAAGCTCAGTTCACTCTCATGGAGTGTTCGTGCAAGATCCGTTCCGACATAGCGATAATGCCAGTCTTCCGCCACGTGTTCCGTAATTGACGTATCTGCTTCCGTACGCGTCTGCACCAGCCCATAGCGCCATGCGTTCTCCCGCAGCCATTTTGCCTGCGGCGTACGCTCGAAATATGCAGGATCCAGACCGTCAATGACGAAATCCACAGCCAGTCCGAGCTGATGCTCGTCATGCCCTCCCGGAAGCATATAGTACGAAGCATCCGTACCATGTTCTTTCTCTGCTGCCTGATGCGCAAATTCCTGATCGGAATAAGATACATATCCTCTGCTGATCTGAAGTCCTGCACAGGCACGGGCAGAGTTCATAGCTGAACTGATCCCGCTGCAGAGCGAACGAAGCGGCACCTGAAGATCATCACTGATATCGATCCGGCTGGTCGATCCGGAAGGAATATCCTCCGGTAATTCGTGAACGTTCGGAACCCGGGAACTTACGGACCGCTGCCGGTTCAGATATGCGTCTGTATTCATCGCATATGGAATCAGTTCAATTCCCTGTTCACTCTCCATCCGGATCCACCTGGAAACATCATCATACTTGTAATTATTCTCCTGCAGATAAGACGCAAGCTCTGCGACGCTCATGATATTCCGCGTCTCTTCAACCATCCGGACAATATCGGACGGGCTTTTGTCCCATTGACTCTGGGAAAGCTCCTTGTATTCTGCCGCATGATAGATGGAAAAGCCGTCTTCCTGAATATAGGCGATAAACATATTGGGCGGGATACTGTATTCGATAATATATTCAATCTCTTCCTGCGTAAGATACTGCCGGATCAGTTTCCGTGAATTTTCATCTTTGTAAGGATAGCGGGCAAGCGAATCATACCGCAGATTCAGAAACTCAAGACAGCATACGGAAAACAGGACGATCATCACCACAAATACAGCCGTCCATCTCTTCTTCTCTTCGCCTTCCAGCGTTTCCGGATCTTTCATATGAAACAGAATATCGTTATTCATGCAACGCCTCATAAACTTTCCTGGCAGCTGCTTCCGGTATGACTTCCGCCAGTTCTTCCGCAGATGCACTACGCATTGCGGATATACTTCCGAATTTCTTCAGCAGCGCCTTGCGCCGTTTCGGACCGACTCCTTCAATCCCATCAAGTACGGATCTGGTCTGTGACTTCCCGCGCAGCTTCCGGTGATAGGAGATCGCAGCACGGTGAACTTCATCCTGCATCCGTGTGAGCAGAAAGAACAGCGAACTGTCCTTCGGCACTTCCAGTATAGTACCATCTGAATCCATCAGAGCGTTCGTACTGTGCTTATCATCTTTCACAAGTCCCAGAATACGGATCTGATCCTGCAGCCCGAGACTTTCAATGATCTCATTTGCCGCATCGATCTGAACCTTGCCGCCGTCCACGAGAATCCCGTCCGGCATTCTGCCGTCTTCCTTCAGAAGCCGGAAGTATCTGCGGTACAGCACTTCCTTCATGGAATCCACATCGCTGTTCATCGTATGCAGCTTATAGAGCCGGTAATCTTTCCGAGACGGCATTCCATCTTCATATACTACCATTGCTGCTACGGTATTGGTACCTGCAGTATGGCTGTTATCAAACAGTTCTACCCGTTTCAGTTCCTTTCCGGCAAGTTCATTCAGTTTTTCCACCGCTTCCCGGGTGGCACTCTCCTGCCGCTCAACTACATCAAATTTCAGATCCAGCTGCTTCTTTGCATTATCCGTGCACATCTCGATCAGCCTTCTTTTGTATCCGCGCAGCGGCTGCTGAACCGAAACATTGAGAACTGCCTGGATCTGGGCAAGATTTTCAGCGCTGAGTTCTGCCGGCACAAACAGTTTTCCTTTCGGATGATCGCTGTAGTACTGAATCAGAAAGGACATGAATTCTTCTTCCGCATCGCCGTACAGCGGAGAAAGACGGAATTCCTTGTTCAGCACAACGCCCCGTCTTACCAAAAGACCGGTTACCGCAAGATACCCCCGGTCGGCATGCCAGCTGAATACATCAAAGCTTCCCATGGAATCTTTTTCAATATTCTGGGTATCTTTTGTAATACTGTTGATGCTCTCCAGGAGATTGCGGTATTCCGCAGCCTGCTCAAATTCAAGCTTTTCAGAAGCCGCAAGCATCTTCTGCTTCAGTTCATCTCTGACCGCATCCGTATTTCCGTTCAGAAACGAGGCTGCCTGTTCGCTCATCCGGCTGTAGACCGAAGCATCGATTTCAAATTCACACGGTCCGAGACACTGTCCCATATGATAATACAGGCAGACTTTTTCCGGCATATGCGTACATCTTCGAAACGGATACAGATTCTGAAGCAGCTTCTGTGTAGCCCGGGCAGCCGAAGCATCCGGAAACGGCCCGAAATATTTCGCTTTCCGGTCTTTTTTCATATCCCGTGCAATCAGCAGTCTGGGATAGGTTTCCGAAGTGAGCTTGATATACGGATACGTGCTGTCATCCATGAACTGAATATTGTATTTCGGCCGGTGTTTCTTGATCAGATTGATTTCCAGCACCAGTGCTTCGGTTTCCGAAGCGGTCACGATAAAATCAAAGTCCTCGATTTCCGACACGAGCCGTGTCGTCTTGAAATCATGCGCACCCGTAAAATACTGGTTGACCCGGTTATGGAGATTCTTCGCTTTGCCTACATAGATAATCTCTCCATGTCTGTCCTTCATCTGATAGGACCCCGGGGAATCCGGCAGATTCGCCAGCTTGGCCTTGATATATTCTCTGTTCATCCGTTTTCTTTTTCAGATTGCTTATGCATTCAATCTCTTATTGTTACCACGGTTGCACCGGTACCGCCTTCCGAAGGCATTCCATACCGGTATTCCTCAACCGTTTTATCGTTCGCAAGCACTTCCTGCACCATCTTGCGAAGCGCACCCGAACCGTCACCATGAATGATGCGGTAATTCTTCAGTCCGCAAAGGCTGGCAGAATCCATATAATCCAGCAGTTCCTCCCTTGCCTCATCGACCCGAAGGCCGATCAGATTGCATTCCGTTTCAATCGATTCGGGAATTTCAATGGAACTGACCGGCATTGTCACCGGAGCAGTTTTCGGAAGCTTCTTCCGGGTATGTTTCAGATCGGAAGCCTTGACCGTCATATGACGGTTATTCAGTGAAATCACAATCCGTTTCTTCCGGATATCTTCAATTTTAACAATTGCACCGCTCTGCCGCAGCTCTGCGGTATCGCCGACCGCAAACGGTTTTTCCGCTTCATATACCGGAGTTTCCTCTTCTGCAATCGTCTCAAGCTTCCGTTTCTGTTCCAGCAGTTCATGATAGCGGACCCGTCCGGCATTGTTCCGCAGTTCCTTCAGAACCGCATCCGCTTCTTCCCTGGCCGCTTCCACCATTCGCTGCGCTTCTGCTTTTGCCTCATCGATCAGCTTTTCACGGGAATCGCGCAGGTTCTGTTTTTCCTGTTCGAGTGATTTCTGATACTCCCGTATTTCTTTCAGCTTCTCTTCCAGCATACGGCTGCGATTCTCCGCTTCCATCAGCTGTTTTTCGAGCTTCGCGGCAAGTTCTTCCTCTTCGGTTGTCGCCTGCTGTTTCAGAAACTTCGCATAATTGACAACACCTTTCGGCAGACCGCAGCGTTCCGCTACGAGAAGCGCATTGCTTTCACCGGTGATGCCTTCAAGATACCGGTATGTCGGACGCAGCGTCTCTCCGTCAAATTCCACAGTCGCTGTAAGGATATCCTCATGCCGTCTCCCATATGCTTTCAGACGGCTGTAATGCGTGGTTGCGATGACCGTGGCATTTCGTCTGCGCAGTTCATTCAGCACGGCAATCGCAAGGCTTTCACCTTCTCTCGGATCTGTACCGCTTCCGATCTCATCCAGCAGGATCAGCGAATTCCCTGTTGCTTCTCTCAGCATCTGTGCCTGTTTTTCCACATGCGCGGAAAACGAACTCAGCGAGCTTTCAACCGACTGATCATCGCCGATATCCGCAAATACCCGATCAAAAAACGGAACATCCGCTTCTTCTGCAGTTACCGGCATGCCGCAGTACGTCATCAGGGTAAACAGCCCGAAAATCTTCATTGACACTGTTTTGCCGCCGGTATTCGGCCCGGTAATCAGCAGAGTGTGATACGGCTGTGAAAGCCTGTATTCATTCGTCACTGCCTGTTCCTTCGGAATCAGAGGATGCCTTGCCCGATGAAACATGAACCGTTTCTCTTCATTAAGACGCGCTGCGCATCCTTCATTTCGCACACCCCAGTCCGCTCTTGCAAAGATACTGTCAAGCAGAGCAAGTGTTTCAAGATCAGAACTGAGCGTTTCCGCTGACTTCCCGACTTCCGCAGAGCATTCCGCAAGAATGCGGCTGATTTCATCCTGTATCGCTGTCTCAAGCTCCTGTTTTCTGTTATTCGCATGCATCAGAACAGACGGCTCGATATAACTGGTCTGTCCGCTCTGCGAATCCCCGTAGACTATCCCGCCGAAGCGGTTCTTATCATTTGCCCGGACCAGGATTACCGTACGTCCGTTTCGGGTTGTCACAATAGAATCGACCATTGAATCGCCATGGCCGGAGCGAAACTGTTCAATTGCCTCCTCGATCCGCCTGGAAGCAGCGCGCAGCGAACTTCTCAGTTCCGCAAGCTTATGACTTGCGCTATCCCTGACTTCTCCGTATTCATTCACCACCGACACAATTCTGTTTTCCAGTCTGTCCTGTTTCGTCAGCGTCATAAACAGGTCCGACAGTGATTCGTGCGGAACTTCACGGATTGTTCGTTCATACTCCTGCGCAGCTTTTACCGCCCGGATCAGCTTCAGGACTTCGATCAGTTCAGGTCCGGTCAGCGTTCTTCCTTTTTCCGCCTGTTTCAGCAGAATCCGGATATCCCGGAATCCTTCCGGTGAAATTCTGCCATATCTGACACAGGCTTCCATCGCTTCGTAAAGCCGCTGCCGGTCTCTTCGGATCACAATCTTCTCATATACCGGTTCCAGTCCGTTTACAATCATGCGTCCCGGTTCACTGACACAGAGCTCCGCCATCTGCGCTCTTATCTTTTCAAATTCAAAGCTGGAAAGCAGACTCATCCGAGATCCCCCTGATTCGGACGGATCCCGTGATTGCTCAGCCATTCGGTAATCATATCTTCATCCATATCCTGAAAGTTATTCAGAGCTTCCATCGCTTTTCCCATCATTTCCGACTGCGCGATCGGTTCAGCCGCTTCTGAAATATAGGCAGAAGCGGTATCTGTGATCTTTCCGATCAGAGATGATTCTGCGATGGAACTCCCGTTGCGGAACAGCGGAAGATTCAGAATCACACAGAATACCATGATCCATACCGTGGCACTCACCAGACCGAGACATCCGCCGAGAAACCCGCTCACTTCACGGATCACCGGAAGATCAGACAATCCTTCGCAGAGCTTCTCAACAATTACGAATACAAGCTTGAATATGAAAAACAGCAGGATGAACCAGAGGATCATATTCAGATGCGTATACAGCTGATCTCCGATAAACGGAATATCCGCCATCGGAACAAAGTTCTTTGGCCAGAGACTGTAATACGAAGAGGCAAGCGAACAGTACCGCCATGCCCCGAGAAATGAGACGACTACGCCAAGCGAGGAAAGGATCTGAAGAAAGACACCCCGCTTCGCTCCCCGGATATAGCAGATCACATACAGTATAATGACTGCCGCATTAATCAATGCGATATAATTCGTATCTATCGTTATCATGTCTACTATCTTACTCCAAACATCCGCATTTATTCAAAAACAGGACGAATTACTATTCATATGTGAGACAGCACACAGATCCCTTTTGTCCCTTATCTCAGACTGATTCATGCGTTCATACCCCATCAGGACAGATCTGTTCCTGTATGATCTGCGCTGAATCCTTTAAATACCGAATCTCATTACACAGCTTCTCTCAGACACATGAAAAACGGCACCGGGACACATCATCCCAATGCCGTTATCCATATTTGTTCCAGAGAAGCCGGTTTTACTTTTCGTTGTATTCAAACAGCGCAATTCCATACGCCGGAAGCGGATAGGAGATATGATAATCCCGTTTATCGCATTCGCCTTTGACAGCTTTGAAAACCTTCTGCTTGTCGCTGTCTTCCCTGACGGCGCCTTCCTGATCGAGCAGCAGCTGATAGTTGCCCTTGACCGGTACACCGACCATGTAATCTTCCCGTTCCATCGGTGTCATATTGACAACGAACAGAAGATTCTTCTTGCCGGTCTTGCCGCGGCGGACAAATGAGAAGATCGAACGGTCACGGTCATCCGCATTGATCCATTCAAATCCTTCCCACGAATCATCCAGTTCATACATGGAAGGATGTGACCGGTAAATATGGAGGAGATCATTCATGAACAGCAGCACGCTCCGGTTCAGCGGCTCATCACACAGCCACCAGTCAAGTTCTGCATTCTCATCCCACTCATGATACTGTGCGAAATCCTGTCCCATGAACAGCAGTTTCTTTCCGGCATGACCGAACATGAAGAAGTATCCGCACTTGAGGTTCGCAAACTTATCTATTTCATAACCCGGCATCTTGTTGATCATCGAACACTTCAGATGAATAACTTCATCATGCGAGAGAACGAGAATGAACTTCTCACTGGTCGCATAACTCATTCCGAAGGTCATCTTGTTGTGATTGTCCTTGCGGAAATACGGGTCGAGCTTCATGTAATCCAGGAAGTCATGCATCCAGCCCATATTCCACTTATAGGTGAAGCCAAGGCCGCCATCTTCCGGTCTCGTGGTAATCTTCGGCCATGCGGTGGATTCTTCGGCAATAATGATCGTTCCGTCATTTCTGCCGCGGATCACAGAATTCAGATGTTTGAAGAATTCAATCGAATCAAGATTTCCGTTATCTCCGTATTTGTTCGGGATCCACTCACCGTCTTTTCTTCCATAATCAAGATAAAGCATGGATGCGACTGCGTCGACGCGGAGTCCGTCAATATGATAATCATCATACCAGTACAGTGCATTTCCGATCATGAAGTTCAGCACTTCATTTTTGGAATAGTCAAAGCACTTTGTACCCCAGTCCGGATGTTCTCCCATGCGGGGATCCGGATATTCATACGTCGGCTTGCCGTCAAAGTCCGCAAGACCGAATGCATCCTTCGGGAAATGCGCCGGTACCCAGTCGAGAATCACACCGATATTGTTCTGATGCAGATAGTCAACCAGATACATGAAATCCTTCGGCGTACCATAGCGGGCTGTCGGTGCGTAGTATCCTGTTACCTGATATCCCCATGAACCGTCAAACGGATATTCCGCAATACCCATCAGTTCAACGTGGGTATAACCCATCCATCCGACATATTCAACCAGCTGATGTGCCAGCTCTCTGTAATTCAGGAAGCTGTCCTTGTCGTCACGGTTGCGTTTTTTCCAGGAACCGAGATGCACTTCATAGATCGCCATCGGCTGCTCGAAGGTGTTTGTCTTCGCACGCTTGGTCATCCATTCGCCATCAGCCCAGCCATACCCATCGATCACTGCTGTACGGCTTGCATTCGCCGGACGAAGTTCCGCATGGAATGCATACGGGTCAGCTTTATAGAGCACATCATTCTTTTCTGTCTTGATGGCATATTTATAAGCCTCACCCTCTGTCATGCCTTCAATGAATCCCTCAAAAATTCCGCTCTTTTCCAGCGGCAGCATATAATTCGCTGTCGGATCCCAGTTATTCCGGTCACAGACAATTGACACTGCTTTTGCATGCGGTGCCCATACCGCAAAATGCCATCCGTCTTTTCCATTCAGCTTTGCCGGATGTGCACCCATCTTCTGATAGATCTTGTAATCTCTTCCTTTGCCGAACAGATACCGGTCATATTCCGTCAGAAATACAGAGTCAAGCTCCGGTGCCTTTTCCGCTTCCGGTTCTTTCTTTGAAGCAGGTTTGCTGACTGCTGTCTTTTCTTCTTTCTTCTCTTCTTTCTTTGCAGGTTCTTTCTTTGCCGTTTCTCTGACAGCCGGCGTTTTCTCCGCAGGCTTCACCTCTGCTGTCTTTACAGACGCTTTTTTATCTGCAGGTTTCGCTTCTGCTTCTGCTTTTTTGGCCTTTGCCGGAGCAGCAGTCTTCTTTTCTGCAGCCTTTTCCGCCTTCTTCACGGTTTCTTTCACTTCTTCAGCAGCTTTTGCTGTTTCATTTTCCGCTTCTGTGGCAGCCTGTCTTGCGGCAGCGTTAATTGCACGTCTTACAGCCGGCTTAACTTTGGCACCATTGCGCTTTACTTTCACAGCCATTTTTATGTTCTCCTTATTTATTCTGTCCCCCGCAATAAAAGGAGGAAATCGTTTTTTTTATTATAACCTCAAATGAATGCAGTTTTTCTATCTTTTTAAGCAGTTGCGTGCAAAACGCTCATCTTTCCGAAGACGGGTCTTCGACACTTCGCATTATTCAAAATTTCAAATTTGCGCTTAACCAGCGCTTTTTTTGTGTCAAATCGTAAAATTTTTCTGTGGCAAAAGTAGCAATTTATAGCAAGATGTGGTATGATTGATTCTGAGAGAGGTGCCCCCCCACATGAAGCTCAATTACGCCAGAAACTGCAAAGACCCTACCTATACCATCGCCAATACCGTACGCAAGAACGGCAAGATATCTACCGTCAAAGTCGCCGTCATTGGCAAGCACT
>JAFYGX010000245.1 GCA_017543025.1 Solobacterium sp. | reverse complement strand
GGGTTCTCGGCGAACAGAGCAGCCGCCAGATGCGCGGTGAAAAAATGAGTGATGTCATCTTCTCCGGCTCCGCTGACCGGCGTGCGCTGAACATGGCGGAGGTTACGCTTGTATTCGATAACACAAATCACATTCTGAATTCAGATCTGGAAGAACTGGAAGTGACCCGCAGACTGTACCGCGACAGCGGTGATGCAGAATATCTGATCAACCGCAACGCGGTCAGACTGAAAGATGTTGTCGATCTGTTTCTGGATACGGGACTTGGAAAATCAAGTCTCAGTATTATTTCACAGGGTAATGTCATTACCTTTGCAGAATCAAAGCCTGCAGACCGCCGCGGTATCTTTGAAGAGGCAGCAGGCGTCGCAAAATATAAGAAGCGCAAGCTGGAAAGTCTTTCCCGGCTTGCCCGGACAAAGGATAACCTTGATCGTTCCGGTGATATTCTGATCGAGCTGGAAAAGCAGGTCAGTCCTCTGAAACGGCAGGCAAGGAAAGCGGAGATTTACCGCGAGAAGAAGAAACGGCTGGAAGAAATCGAAATCGCAGTCCTTGTTCAGGAAGTGGAAGAGCTGAATGCCTCGATTGAAGAGACAAAGAAAACCCTGTTTGAAATTGAAACCAGACAGCAGCTTTATTCGACCGATCTTCAGGTCAGCGAGACCAGAATTGCTGAACAGAAACGGTCTGCAAATGCTCTGGAAACACAGATCAACGGCCTGCAGGATGAACTGATGCGCGTCATGAATGAGATTTCTGGTCTTGAACAGCGCAAAGCAGAAACGGATGAGCGGCGAAAATATATTATTGAAACCGGAAACCGGGAAGAGAAAGCGAAAGAGACGAAAGAACTGCTCGAAGCAGCGCGAATTGAATACGAAGACCGGAAAAAACGTCTTAATGACCTGAACAATTCGCTGAAGCTGGACAGTGAGCGGCTGCGGCAGATCGCCCAGAAGGTATTTGATCTCGGGAATGAATATGAACAGGCGCAGGGCGTGCTGCGTTCCCTGCAGAATCAGCAGGTATATCTTGAGAATGCGCTGCGGGATCCGTTCAGCAGCGGACGATCCTCCGGCATTAAGGCAATTATGGAAAACCGTCGGTCACTGCGCGGAATACTCGGCGTGATCGGTCAGGAAATTCATGCGGAAAAAGGATATGAACAGGCAGTTTCAGAAGCGCTTGGCGGTGCAATGTACAACATTGTTACCTCTGATGAAGAAGCTGCGAGAAACGCTATCCGGTTTCTGAAGCGGAACCAGAGCGGAAGGGTGACCTTTCTTCCGGTTACCGTCTGTCAGAAACGGACACTGTCGCATGAGGCTTCCGTAATCTGTTCCGGCACGGAGGGTTTTCTTGGAACCGCTTCTCAGTTTGTTTCATGCGATGCGATGTTCCAGCCGGTAGTTGACTATCTGCTGGCATCTGTTCTGGTTGTTGATTCAATGGAAGCAGGAAACAGGCTGTCCGGCCTGACGCAGCGCCGTTACAATATCGTAACAACCGATGGTGAAGTAATTCATCGCGGCGGTTCAATGACCGGCGGAAAGCAGAAGCACAATACAACAATGATCACTGCAGCCCGGGAGGCAGAGGAAATCAAGCAGTCAATCGATTCACAGTCTGCCCGGGTAGAACTTGCCCGCAGAGAAAGCGAAAAAGCAGTTGCGGAACGGGATGAAATCACACGCCGCATGCAGCAGACGCGGATTGATGCGGCAAGTCTTGAGCCGATCGTAGATGCAAAGCTTGCGAAATATGAACGGCTGAAAAATGATCTTGCACTTCTTGCGCCGGATGTACTGGAAGCTGAGATTGAAAAAACAGAGGAAGATGATACGGTTCTCCGGCTGAATAAAGCTTATTCCCGGCGGGATGAACTGACTTCTGAAATCAAATCCAAACGGGAACAGCGGATTATCATCACAAGCGAAACCGATCGCAAGGAACAGCAGATCCGTCAGCTGAGAAAAGACATGGACCGGGCAGTTGCCTCGATTAATGCGATCAAAGTCGATCAGACCCGGCTTGAGGCAAAAATCGAAAACAATCTGCAGCGGCTGGCATCTGAATATCAGCTTACCTATGAATTTGCCAGAACCAGAGTTACGGATACAAATGTTGAAAATGCCAGAGAAGAAGTTCTGCAGCTCAGGTCTGATATCGAGCGTCTGGGAAACGTGAATATGGAAGCCCCGGAGCAGTACAGTGAAGTCAATGAACGCTATGAGTTTCTCAAGAAGCAGATTGAAGAGCTCACTGCAAGCCGCGATAAGATTCTCGCGGCAATCGATGAGATGGACCGCGTAATGACAGCGCAGTTCAAAACGATGTTTGATAAGATCAATGCCGAATTCAATGAGATTTTCCGGAATCTGTACGGAGGCGGCAAAGCCCGGCTGATACTGGAAGATCCTTCGGACATTCTGAATACCGGAATTGATATTGATGCACAGCCGCCGGGAAAGGCAGTACAGAACAACATGCTGTTTTCAGGCGGAGAAAAATCTTTGATCGCTTTGTGCGTTCTGTTTGCTATTCTTAAGGTGAAACCGGTTCCGCTAGTCATTCTTGATGAAGTGGAAGCGGCACTGGATCAGGGGAATGTCGAGCGATTTGCGCAGTATCTGCATAACTATACCGATCGCACGCAGTTTCTTGTTGTAACACACAGACCGGGTACAATGGAAAATGCAGATGTACTGTATGGTGTTACCATGCAGAAACAAGGTGTTTCGCAGATGCTGAAAGTGGAGCTGAGGGACGCACTGGATCTCGCAGACAGTGCAGAAGCAGGAGGTGAAGCGTGAGCTTTCTTGATAAATTAAAGGAAAAATTTTCAAAAAAGGAAGATAAGGCAATCTATCTTTCCGGGTTCAAAAAGTCGAAAGAGAGTCTCGGCGGTGCGCTGAATGAGATGAAACTCAAATATAACGGCGTGAATGATGAGTTTCTCGAACAGCTTACGATTGTTCTCCTCGAAGCAGATGTCGGAATCGAACTTGCAGATATGATCTGTGAGCGCATGCTGCAGACCAGTAAGGAATATGTAAATGTAACGTTTCACTGGGCGATGAATTTTCTGATTCAGTCCATGAAGGAAATCTATGAGGAAGTGGAAGACAAGCCGATCGTTTATAACGAAAACGGACCGACTGTCATCTTTCTCGAAGGCGTGAACGGCTCGGGTAAAACCACGACGTGTGCCAAGCTCGCTTCCATGTACATGAGTCATGGCAAGACAGTTGCGTTTGCGGCTGCCGATACGTTCCGCGCCGGAGCAATTGATCAGCTTGCACAGTGGGGAAAACGGCTGAATGTTCCGGTTATCAAAGGCAGGGAAAACGGTGATCCGAGTGCGGTCATTGTAGATGCATGCAGGTACGCAAAGGAGAATCACGTTGATATTCTGCTCTGTGATACCGCAGGCCGGCTTCAGAACAAGCAGGGACTTATGAATGAGCTTGCAAAAATGAATCGTGTTGCCGGCAGAGAAATCGAAGGCGCACCGCATAACACCTGGCTTGTTCTCGATGCGACAACCGGTCAGAACGGACTGTCGCAGGCAGAGATCTTCAACGAAGCAACCAACCTTACCGGCATCATCCTTACTAAAATGGATGGTACAGCAAAGGGCGGAATCATTATTTCGATCAAACACCGTCTTCATTTACCGGTGCTGTTCATCGGTCTCGGGGAGCAGCCGGCGGATCTCAGGCCGTTTGATCTGGATTCCTATCTTTACAGTATTTCTGAGGATCTGCAGGAACATGTCGGATAAAATCCGGGTGAATGAACTGCTGGATTACTATGGAGCGCTTCTTACCCCGCGGCAGCAGACATTGTGCAATTATTATTTCCGGGATGATTATTCACTCAGTGAAATCGCAGAACTTGAAGGTATATCAAAAGCGGCTGTTTCCGATACAGTCCGTAAATGTGAAAACGAAATGGAGCATTATGAATCCATTCTTCGCTGCATTCATGCGGCAGGGTTGCGCCGGGCAATCTATAAAAGGATGATACAGGATTCGTCCTGTTCAGAATATGTCAGGGAACTGGCAGAAACAGAGTTAATCGGAGGAGAATATGAGTAAAGTAATTTCAGTCAATTCAGGTTCATCATCGTTGAAATTCCAGCTGTTTGACATGCCGTCAGAAACCGTCCTTACCAGCGGGCAGGCAGAACGTATCGGGCAGGATATGGGAACTTTCACCATTAAGGTTAATGGTGAAAAGATTGTAAAAGATGTTCCGATTCCCGATCATAAAACCGCTGTACGGATGCTGCTGGATGCGCTACTGGAATATAACATTGTCGGCTCGCTTGATGAGATTCAGGGTGCCGGACATCGTATCGTTCAGGGCGGTGCTTATTTTGACCAGTCTGTTGTTGCAGATCAGAGTGTAGTTGACCGTGTACGTGAGCTTGCAGTTCTTGCACCGCTGCATAACCCGGCACATCTTGTCTGCTATGAAGCATTCTGCAAGGCACTGCCGAATATCGGACATGTTTTTGTATTTGATACTGCATTCCATCAGACAATGGGACCGGAAAGCTATCTGTTCCCGGTACCGTATGACTGGTATACACAGTATAAGATCCGCCGGTACGGCGCGCATGGCACCAGCCACTGGTATGTGAATCGCAGAGCTGCCGAGCTGATGGGCAAGGATGTCAGCACGCTGAACATGATTACCTGTCATCTTGGAAACGGTGCAAGTATTACCGCAATCCGTGACGGCAAGGTCATCAACACTTCTATGGGTCTTACACCGCTTGGCGGAATCATGATGGGAACCCGCAGCGGCGACATTGATCCGACAGTTGTTTTCTACATGATGAAGAAACTCGAATGCACTCCGGATGAAATGGATACATTCCTGAACAAGCGCAGCGGTATGCTTGGTGTTTCCGGTATTTCCAGTGATGCCCGCGACATTCAGGCTGCAGTTGATGAAGGAAATGAACGTGCAATTCTGACAACACAGCTCTACACCAACCGTGTCGTCAATGTGGTCGGCGGTTATTATGCACAGCTCGGTCATACTGATGCGATCGTATTTACAGCTGGTCTTGGCGAAAATGATGCATTTACAAGAGCACGTATTCTGAAAGGAATCGAAGAGTCGATGGGTCTTTCCATTGATTATGATCTCAATGCGACCATTCATGGAAAAGAGTGCCTGATTTCCAAACCAGACAGCAAGATTGCGGTATATGTAATTCCGACAAATGAAGAGCTCGTAATCGCACGTGATACAGTCCGTCTTCTGGGGCTTTAATCATGTGGTCATTTGAAGGACTACTGGAAGCGATCGAACAGGCGCCTGTTATTACCTTGTTCCGCCATATCCATCCCGACTGCGATGCGGTTGGAAGTCAGTTCGGAATAAAAAACTGGATCATGGAAAACTGGCCGGAGAAACAGGTTTTTGCACTGGGCAATGAATACTGCACGATGGGGAACTGCTGGCCGGAATCTGATACCTGTTCCAGTGAGCTGATTCGCAAGAGCGTTGCTATCATAGTGGATACCGCGAATGAAGAACGGATCGATGACGATCGTTATGATCTGGCAGCCAGAGTTATCAAAATAGATCATCACCCAAACCGCAGTCCTTACGGAGACACCATGTATGTCTTTGAACGCAGTGCAGCAACCTGCGAGATTATAGCAGAGTTCTTCAGGCAATGTATAAAACAGGAGATGTCTCAGAAAACTGCAGAATATCTTTATCGCGGAATTCTGACAGATACCCTTTGTTTCCGGACAAACAGTACCCGTGAGCATACACTTGAAATTGCCGGATGGCTGGCGCAGTTCAGTGTGCGGATTCCGGAACTTAACCGGGAACTGTTTGATATCTCAATGAACGATTTCCGGTTTGAGGCTCTTCTCAGACGAACCGCTGCGATCACAAGCAACGAACGGATGGTTTACCGGGTTGTCAGCGTCGAAGAGATGAAGGAATGGAATCTGACTCCGTCTGATGTGAAGAATTTTGTAGATTCCTACGGACATATCCGGAATGTGGAGATTTTTGCCATCTTCTGCCGGATGCCGAATACTAAAAAGGAAAAGTATGAAGGCAGTCTTCGTTCAAAATCGATTCGGATCAATGACATTGCGGAAGCATTCGGAGGAGGCGGACATGCGAATGCATGCGGTGTCCGCGGTCTTACCCGTGATGAGCTCGAAGCGCTTATAAAGGCGCTGTATAAGCGCATACCGGTCTGAAAATGTAATCGCTGATGTCAAGTATTGAATTGATAAAACTTCGTGTTAAGATAAGTCTCACGTAGAAAAGGAGAAAAACAAATGGATTCAGTAAACAAGAAAGTAATTGCAGAAACAGTTGCGGAAAAGCACAATCTGACTAAGAAAGAGTCCGCTGAGATCGTTGATCTTGTATTTAATACAATCACAGACGCTCTCAAGGACGGTGCCAAAGTAGATATCGCAGGTTTCGGCAAGTTCGAGGTCAAGACTCGCGCGCCGCGTACAGGCATTAACCCTCAGACAAAAGAAACAATTGAAATTCCGGCTTCCAAAGTTCCGGGATTTAAAGCTTCTAAGAGTCTTAAGGATCAGGTTCGCTGAAATCTGTAAAGCCGGAGGGCAATACCTTCGGCTTTTTTCCGTATATGAAGGAGGAAATGAAATGTAATGATAAGAAAAGGAATATGCATTCTGAGCGCCTTGTTGCTTGCCGCATGTGCTGCTAAACCAGCACCGGTATCCACCGCATCGCCGTCATCAGAGCCTATAGCTGCAGCTACAGCTGAACCGGCAGAGAGTGCAGAAGCTTCTGCAATGCCGCAGGAAACAGTTGCACCGGCAGCTGTCGAGCCGGTTGAAGTGACTTCTGACACCGCAATGATTGACTACAGTGACGAGAAATACTGGTGTTACTGGAATGACGGCATAGAGAAATCTGCCGACGTCTTTCTGATTATCGGAACGATCTTTCAGGCACCGGAAGGAAATATCGCGCTGAATGAGGATACCATCGAAAAAGAACGCCGTTTTGTAAATCGTATGCGGGGGATGACCGATGATTCCTGTACACTGTTCGCACCTGCCTTCCGTCAGAAAACACTCGACGGATATGTGTCTGCACAGACTGATGCCTATTCTGAATATGCATATAAAGACATCAGAGAAGCGTTCCGTTATTTCCTGGATCATGGTCATACAGCAGGAAAACCGATTGTCTTGTTCGGCTTTTCGCATGGCGGTGAAATGGTAAACATGCTGATGGAAGAATATTTCACCGGGGACAGCGAAGAGGCTGTCTCTCTTCGGAATGAACTTGCCGGTGCTTATATTCTCGGCTGGGGTATAACGGCAGAGGAGTATAAGAAATATCCGGATCTTAAAGCTGCTCAGGGTGCGGATGATACTGGTGTAATGATCAGCTTTGAAGCAGAACGTCCGGATGTTGTTGATTCACTGACGGTTCCAGCCGGCAAAGAATATGTCAGCATCAACCCGCTGAACTGGAAAACAGACAGTACGCGCGCTTCAAAGGAAGAAAATGAGGGAGCTGTCCTTGTGAACGGGAAGGGGGAAATCAAGTATGAAGCGAAGAATTTCTGCGGCGGATATCTGGATGAAACCCCTCGTCATGTTCTGAAAATCGACGATATCAATTACGATAAATATGAGAATCAGATCGCATATCTTCCGGTCGGCAGTTATCATTCATACAACATTACATTCTTCTATCGGAATCTTCAGAAAAATGTCACCGAGCGGGTCAATGCGCTGCTCAACAAAAACAGCTGATTAACAGATTTATGAGGATGCCTACTGCAGGCTTCCTTTTTTGCTGTTCCTGTATTCATACTCCGGATTTTATGGCTCTGAAGTTCGGATTGCTGGATGAAACAGCTGCCGGAAGGGAAACGTATCATATTAGGAGCAGGATACCGGACAGATCAATAAATGAGGATTATGATATGAAACGAGTGAATGAGAGATTACTGAAAAATACATTGTGGATTGCCTTTACAGAACTTTTCCTCATGCAGGGCGGGATGTTTATCATGAGGACTGTGGTTGTACTGCTGATGAAGTTTTTTCATCTGGATGAATATCTGTACGAGTTGTTATGGCTATTGCTGTTTCTGATTCCGAGTTCCCTGATCATCGGGTATATGAGACTTACCAGGCCGGAAAGTCTTTCGGTATTCTGTATGAATCAGAGAAAGAGAAGTCTGAAAGCATTTGGAATCGGTCTTCTGATTGGACTTGTGCTCAACGGAGGCATTTCTATTATTCTGGGGCTGACCGGTACCGTGCAGTATTCCGTTCAGGGTTTTACCGCAGGTCTGCTGCTGATTTTTGTTCCGGTCATCATTCAGTGTACGTGTGAAGAACTGTTTCTCCGGGGATATGTGCCGGCATATATGGAACCGGAAAGCCATTGGAGTATGACAGCTTTTGTCAGCGGTATGCTGTTTATTTTCCACCATACGTCAAATCTTACCAGCTACGGGTTTTCATCTTCATTCTGTCTGAATGTTTTTCTGATCGGTGTGTTTGAATACCTGCTCGTAAAACGAAATGGGAACTTCTGGATTGTGGCCGGATTTCATACGGCATGGAATTACACACAGCAGTTTCTGTTCGGCCTGCCAAACAGCGGAACCTCTTCGCCAATTGCAATTCTGATCGGCCAGAATGCGAAGAACAATTTCTTCTTCAATACGGTTTACGGAAATGAAGGCAGCCTGCTTACAACTGTTATTCTGATCGTATTGATTCTTGTTCTGATTCGTCAGGGAAAGGGGATATCAGAACCGGCAGAAAAACAGGCATGATCATTGATCCGAAACACCAGAAGATTTCGGATCTTCTTAATTGATCCTCTGCCGCAGCGTTACCTGCTGATCTGACAGCTGACGTATTTCACAGCGATCAAACCGGGAACAGGATAAGAATCCGCTGCAGAACCTCTTCCGTAGAGAAATGAACCATCCCCACGTCAAGTCAGCTCCTCTGATGATGCATATCGATTTTTATGGAAAGAGGGGGAGTTCTCTGAAATCGAAAGCTGGATGAACAGAATAATCGTCGTAACTCAGACCCGGACATTTATGAAGTGATGAATCAATCGTTCTGATCCAATCAATAAAACCTGCAGATGAAAACAGGTTTGAAACAGAAGGGAGAAGAATGGAAATGTCAATATGTGAAAAATATCACATATTGACATTTTTTTCCAGTCAGGATTCTTCTGATATCAGATTCAAGGTGTTCCGTTTACTTCATCTATGCCTCGTCATCAGAACTGATCTGAATGCTTCACAGAAATGAATACCCACATACTCCTTTAGCAGCAATGAGTATCATTGATAAGAATGTACAGTATGCAAATACAGATCTGGTAAGCGTTATAGTTCCGAATTCTGTTGTGCAGCGTTGCTTTCTGATACTGCTGTAATTTTGCTTTCTGCATAATGCGGTGACTCAATGAGAGCGTTTTTCAATCTGTTTATAAGGTAATGATCCATCTCAGATTGTCTCAGAGCGTCTCAACGAAGGACAGCAAACAGCACATGCCGCCGAACACAGATCAGCCGCGTGTGCGGAACGAATATAAACTCAGAAATCTGAATCACAGCCATAAGTGCGTCCTGTACAATACAGTTATATAAAACAGAAAACAGCAGACTTTGCTGCTGACGATGTCTAATACCATCATTTCCAATGCAAATCAGAAAATACCGAATCCATCGAATCTGCGTCCGTGTGATGGCGAAGAATTCGCCGATATGCTGATTTCTGTGCTTAGACCATTTGTTTATATGTACTTCGCATAATGTATGTTATGCGATATTTATCGATTCATGTTATGATGACCATCCAATCGTT
>JAFYGX010000244.1 GCA_017543025.1 Solobacterium sp. | reverse complement strand
TTCGCTATTTTGGCCAGCTCTTTCTTAAGATCTTTCAGTTTCTTCTTTTCAACAGCGATGGCTTAATTAAGTTCTTCAATCCGATCTTCTGTTTCACCAATTTGTGCCTCAATGATCGTTGATGTGCGTGCTTCGTTCTTCTTATTCTTTTGTCACTTTATTCTCGGCATAATCTTTCCTCAACTTTTTCAGGCAATACCTGCAGGCAAAAATGAATTATGAAAAACATCGGACTCGCTGCTTCCGATATTCATGAAGGTCTGCATTGTTGGATTGCTCCAGGATTGCCATATGTGTAATCATTGTATAATTCATCAAAACAGGTTACGTGGGCGGTTTGCACAGTATGCGCACGTGGCAGAGATTTCGATCAGGATGATTGGGGTGAGTGTTTCGGGTTCAAAATGAACCCGAAATCTGATGTCTGAGGTCTTGCCGCATCTTCCGGAAGTTCTTCTTTTTCCACTTTCGGATTAATTTCAAATTCGTTTGAGAGCTGATCAAGCGGATTGTTTTCCGTTGTGACATTCTGATCATCTTTGATATCATCAGCGGGTTCTGCCGGATCTTTCGTGTCCGGTGTTGATTCAGGAACAGTTGGTTCCGTATCAGAAACATCTGTATCAGCAGCTGCAGGTGTCTCAGATGGAATTTCCGATACATCTGTCCCCTGCTGTTCGGTTCCTATTTCTTCATCTTCTGTTTCTTCAGAAGATTCTTTGACATACTCCGGATCAGCAACGGTCACAGTTGCGTCACGTTCCGCAAATCCTGCGGTTTCTGAATAGTAAACCCGGCCCTCTTCCAGCTCCTTGAACGTATGGAAACCAAACAGATAAACATCCTCATAATGAGATATTACGGTATCGCCTTCCCGGATTGCGAAGTGCTTTCCGGATACGATCAGCCGATACTCAAATTTGTTTTCGTCTGTTTCGGAATCATCCGGTTCTGCACTTGGTTCCGGTGAAGCAGTCACATCTGGTGAAGCGGACGGTTCAGCAGATGTTTTCGGTGTTTCTGTTGGTTTCGGGGATGCAGTAGACTCCGGAGACGCACTTGGAGAAGCCTGCGGATCCGCTGACGGGCTTACAGAAGGCGTTGGTGAAGGATCTGTATTTTCCGCCACAACAGCATACCGATTGACAAGCATGTAATGACGGAATGGCTTTGCGTTAAATGAAATACTGAAGATATTCACGTCATCCGTAGGGGTTGATTTCACTTCGATCCGATGATATTCATCATTGTAGAATTCATACAGCCACAATGATCCGTCAGGTCTCGCAATATACTGATCATCCAGCGCAATTGGAACTTCAATATCGGGAACCTGTACATTTTCCGGAAGTGTATATTCTTCCTTTAAATCAAACCGACACTTGAAAACAATTTCTGTCTGAAATTTACCTTTTTCATCGGCATTGTACAGTTCAGAAGTTACGAGTTTTCTGTACTTTTCTTCCTGTGCATAATCCAGCGAATATGTATAAAACATCTGCGCCCATTCCGGCGCCGCTGGTTCTGCGGAAGGTTCCGGCGTTACCGGTTCCGGTGATACCGGTTCCGGTGATACCGGTGCTGGTGATACCGGTGCTGGTGTTACCAGCTCCGGTAATGCCGGCTCTGTTGGCACAGGTGTTGGTTCTGTGGAAGGTTCAGGATAATCAGGCTCCGGATTTTCCGGATCAGTGCTCGGTGTTTCAGTTGACTGCGGTTCTGTATCCTGCGGATCTGAATCGTCTGTGTCACTGATGTTTTCCGGTTTTGCGATATCAATAGTTTCATCATCTTCAGAACGCGCAATTGGAGACGCTTCCGCTATAATCTTCATCATTCCCGCTTCATACACCGGATTGACCGACATCCAGAAGCTCAACATTATCGCTGTTATCCGTTTCCACATACGCATTTCTCCTTTGTCCTGTCACAGTTTTACGGAATACGCCGCAATTACTGTGACGATGCCGCAAAAAAGAGCAGCTTCCGCCGCTCTGTTAATATTGATACCCCTTCTTACCCGAGGGTGCTGTTGGGAGCGCAGTTCTGCGCTGATTTATTTGCAGGCGTAGAAGCCGATACCTTCGTACTTCCAGCCGATGTTTTTCAGATTGTCACGTTCCTGTCCGTTTGCGGTGTAGTGATGGGAACCTGCACCTGTCGCATTCGGATTGTAGAGACGATACATCGCAACACCCTTTGCATCATCTTCATACCAGCCGACGCCTTCATATTTCCATCCGGCGTTGGTCAGACTGTCACGTTCTTTTGTGTTGGAAGTGTAGTGATGATCGCCCGCATTCGGATTGTACAGTCTGTAAATCGGAGTATTCGACTTTTCCGGAGCCTTGAATCCAACGCCTTCATATTTCC
>JAFYGX010000032.1 GCA_017543025.1 Solobacterium sp. | reverse complement strand
TGTGCCAGACCGCACATGCGCCTCAGGGCGCTGCCAGTAGTATGAGGGCTAGGCCCGTATTGTGAAAAACCACCGGCTCAGCCGGTGGATCATTATTGTGTAAAAAGTATTGACATGCATTAAAAAACATGGAACGATAAGCACATAAGAACGTTACTCTGATGAGGCGATATCTTAAATATTCAGTTCAATAGGTGATATTCTTCGGAAGCGCTACTATGACATAAGTTTCTTTATGTTGTGCGCTTCCGTTTTTTGTGAAAGGAGAGCCGATGAAGATTATCAGAAAGATCAATACATCTGCGGCAATTGCGCTTGATTCCAGGGGCAGAGAAATCGTCGTTTTCGGTAAGGGAATCGGCTTCCCGAGTGTCCCTTATGAACTGGATGACCTGTCGAAGATCGAACGTACGTTTTACGGTATCGACAGTATGTATCAGGGAGTGATCGCGAGCATTCCCGATACTATCGTTTCAGCTTCCGCAAAAATCAGCGATCTGGCGGAGGAAGAACTGGAAACCGAGCTCAATCCGAATTTCCCGTTTACCCTGGCCGATCATCTGAATTTCGCGGTGGAACGTCTGAAAAAGGGCGTAGATCTCACCGAAGCAATTTCCTATGACATCCAGTATCTTTACGAAAAAGAATATGCCCTCGGAAAGAAGGCGCTGACCATCATGTATGACGTCACCGGAATCACGCTGCCCCAGAGTGAAGCGGTTAATATTGCCCTTCATATTCTCAACAATGAAAAGGGCAGAGATGATGCGACCAGGGTGCTGCGTGATGCGCGGATCATTTCCGAGGTGGACCGCATCATCGAGGAACGTCTGAATGTGAAGATGGACCGCGACAGCTATGAATATGCACGGTACGTCAAACATCTGATGTATCTCGTGAAGCGGTTTGAATCATCCGAACAGTCTGAAGTGAAAAACGGAAGAATGCTGAAGACGCTCGCAAAAGAGTATCCGGATATTTATGAATGCGCATACCGGATTACGAAGTATTTCAATACCACCTGGGGCTGGAACTGCACCGGGGATGAAACACTGTATCTGATGTTGCATATCAACCGGCTGCTGAGCCAGGAGGGCTAAGCAGATGCTTCAGCGTGTGAAGGCATATTTCAAGGATGATCCGAATGTATCCGCGATTGAAGAACGCGGCGGACGGATCACCGTATTGGTTAAAGATATCGGACTTGTGGATTCAAAAAAACTGGAAGAGACGCTCAGAGAGGTCTCCGTCCGGACAATTCGAAACAAACTCATCATTGAAGGAAAGGATAATTGTATGGCTGCAAATTATGACAGCATCGCCGAAAACATCGTTAATCTTGTCGGTGGAAAAGATAATATTTCATTTTTTACACACTGTGTCACACGGCTCCGTTTCAATACAAAGGATCAGTCCAAGGTAGACAAGGACGCAATTGACAAGCTTCCGGGTGTTCTCGGATCGCAGTGGCAGAACGGACAGCTTCAGGTCATCATCGGACAGGCTGTCGGTGACGTATACAAACTCGTATGTGAAAAGAACGGTCTCAAGATGGAAAAGTCCGTCGACGAGAATCTGGACGCAGCACCGAAGGCAAAGGGAATCAAGGGAATCGTCGACCGTGTATTTGACGGCATTTCCGGTTCACTTACACCGTTTATTCCGGCCCTGATCGGCTGTGGTATGATCAAGGTCCTTCTGATTTTCCTGGATATGCTGGGCGTTCCTGCGGAAAACAGCACCTATCAGCTCCTCAGCTTTGCGGGTGATGCGGGCTTCTACTTCCTGCCGATCATCATCGGCGCATTTGCCGCAAAGAAGTTCGGTGCCAATCCGGGTCTTGGAATGGTCGTCGGCGGAATGTTGGTTTATCCGACATTCGCCGCAGGCAGCGGATTCAACTTCCTCGGCATTCCCGTTTACAGCAATTCCTATTCCAGCACAATCATTCCGGTCATCCTGAGCTGTGCTGTCATGGCGCCGATTGAGCGCTTCTTCGCAAAGAAGTCTCCGGAGATTCTGCGTTCAGTTCTTGAGCCGCTCTGCACAATTCTTGTTATGATTCCGCTGGCATACTGCGTGCTCGGACCGATCGGTTCGTTCCTTGGACAGTACCTCAGCGCATTCGTTCTCTGGCTCTACAACACCATCGGCTTCATCGGTGTTGCACTCTTCGCCGCAATCATGCCGTTTGTCATTATGACCGGTATGCATGGCGCATTTGTCCCGTATCTGCTTCAGATGCTTACCGATCCGACCATCGGATATGAACCGATTTTCTTCCCGGCTCTCATCATCTCGAATATCAATCAGGGTATTGCATCGCTGGCAGTTGCGCTCAAGACAAAGAATGCAGAACTCAAGTCCACTGCGCTGTCCACTGCAGTTACTGCGGTAGTGGCAGGCGTTACAGAACCGGCAATGTATGCGGTCAACTTCAAATACAAGACACCGCTTTACGGCGCAATGATCGGTTCCGCAATCGGCGGTCTTGTGGCGGGTCTCTTCAAGTGCGCCATCATGGCATTT
>JAFYGX010000243.1 GCA_017543025.1 Solobacterium sp. | reverse complement strand
GCACGGATGGTGCTGGCTGATTCCGGTATCCGGGCAGATATCTGTCTGCACCCCGGGGATTCGCTTGCGATGATGGAGACGCAGAATGCGAAGCAGGAGCCGTACAACCTGATTCTGATGGACCGGAACATGCCGGAGATGGACGGACTGGAAGCAGCCGCTGCGATCCGTGCGCTGGACCGGCCGGACGCAAAGAACATTCCGATTATCGCATTGACCGCAAATGCGTTTGATGAGGATGTACAGCGTTCACTGCAGGTGGGAATGAATGCGCATCTCACCAAGCCGGCAGAACCGTATCATCTCTATCAGACTTTGAAAGAACTGATCTATGAAGCAGAAGAAGGAAGAAACTCCTGATCGAAGAGAAAACCCGTTTATGAAGTCCTTCCCTCTGCGGGAAAACCGGTATTGAGAGCGGAGGAGAACGAAAGGAAGGAAACCGTATGATCCGATGCGTAATATTTGATATTGACGGCACCCTGTACGATTATCAGCGGGCGAATAAAGCCGGCATGAAGGCGATACAGACGTATTGCACAGCTGAATTCGGCTGGTCCGAAGCCAGATTTGAAGCAGCCCACAAGGCAGCCTATGACGGACAGTATGAAGCAGCGAAAGGAACGGCATCCAGTCACAGCCGGCTGATCCGTTACGGGCGGATGATGGAATCGGAACAGCTTCCTCTGACGCATGCCCTGATCCTTGATGAGCTTTACTGGAGTGCCATGCTGGAAGGAGCGGAATGCTATGAGGGGCTGAAACAGGCGCTGGAAGAACTGCGGGCAGCGGGTTACCGGCTTGGAATCGGCACCAATATGACGGCTTACCCGCAGTACTGCAAGCTGCGGAAACTCGGAATTCTTTCAGACTTTGATTTTCTTGTGACAAGTGAAGAAGCACTTGCGGAAAAACCGGCTGCCGGACTGTTTGAGCGCTGTGTTGCTTATGCCCGCTGTGAAGCGGACGAATGTCTTTATATCGGCGATGAAGTGAAGAAGGATGTTCAGGGAGCGGAGAACGCCGGGCTGAAAGCGCTGCTGTATGATCCGGAAGGAACCCGGCACAGGGCAGGTGATCTGCCTTCAGAAAAGGTGTTTGAAAATTATGAAAAGCTTCCGTCTCTGATCCGGAAGATGCGGCAGTAAACAGAGCATTCAGACGGAGGAACAGAGAAACAGGACTTCAGAATAAAGAAGATCATCAGATACACCCGGCTGCGGGAGTGTCTGATGATCTTTTTCTGCCTGATATTCTGTTTTCTTTCGGGCAATGACCTGTAAGGTTTTTGCGCACTGTCTGATTCAGGCCATGGACATTCCGGAATGGATGTGGCTGTCGTTTCCGGACAGTCTGTTCTGCTTCAGCGCCCGGATCTCTTCTGCCCGGATCTTCCTTGCGCTGTACACATACAGCATCGGAAGCACCAGATTCAGAATGCAGGAGACAAGGTCCAGCAGTCCGACTGGCTGCAGTGTCAGAGACTGCAGAACAAACCGTGCAATTGTAGCGATCACAGTCGCATAGCCAAGCACAATGCAGGTCCGGATCATGCCGGATTCCGGTCTCTGATGTGTGCCGCAGTACCCGGCAACAACACAGAGGATTCCCGAAAGGAAAAGTGTGAAACTGTATAATTCAAACAGGATCGACGTTCTGGATTCTGTAAAGTTCAGCAGATACCATGCATCATTCAGAGCGCCTGTCATCAGATTTGCAATCAGAATCAGTCCGCCCCAGATCATCAGAAGGATGCCGGTAACGTTCAGCAGTTTTCTGTCATTCATTGATAAGCCCCCTTTAACAGGGTCTAATTATACTGCTTGTCTGCCTGAAATCAATGCTATGAAACCGCTTAACCATGCGGTTTTCTGAGAATTCAGACGTGTATGCGGTTTCATTGTCTGCACGTATTCGGCTCGATCCAGACAACCGGATTGCCGGTTCGTTTCAGCGGAGTCCGTTCAGGCATGGCATCTATGGGATAACCGAGGATCAGACCGCCGGTGACGAATTCATCCTTCGTCATGCCAAGCGTTTCCATACAGGCCCGCACTGCCGGTACCTCGCTCAGCCAGTGCAGCTGATTGATCCAGCAGGAACCGATGTCCAGCGCGTTAGCGGCGATCATCATGTTTTCCAGTGCACAGGCGCTGTCCGCCATTGCATTGCCGTATTCTTTCCGGTTTGCGGTGACAATCAGCACAGGGGCATCGTAGTGGAACCGGTAACCCCCCCCGCGTTTTGCGGCAGTGATTGAGTTTCGCAGGGAAACATAGGTATGTTCGTCAGCTTCCATCGACGCAAATGCCGTCTGAACCAGCTCGGCAAGCATCTGAAGAACTGCAGGGTCAGTGATAATGATAAACCGTGTCGACTGGCTGTTGGAGCCGCTCGGGGCGTAACGGCCTGCTTCTACGATCTGTTCAATGCATTCGCGGGGCGGAAGAACCGGTTTCATCAACCGGGTGCTCCGACGGGTGAGAATTGCTTCTAATGCGTCCATAGGCTCTCCTTTTCTGCCTGGATTCCTGCCCGTACGGGAATACGGCGGGGATTCAGCGGACTGCTGCGTTCGGGCAGTGTGTGACAATATACTGATAAACCGTATCGAAGCTGCTGTCTGCAGCGTAGATCTGATTGCGCTGAAATCTGCAGTTCAGCCGGATCAGATGTTTTTCCTTCTCTGCCCGGATGGTTCTTACATCCGCAAACGCTGTATACAGGGAGCCGCCGGAAGCCGACAGGATGGAAGCGGCGGATGCGGAAGGGCTTTTTGCCTGGCTGCTGACAAATGCGGTGAGCAGTTCGAGGGCTCTTGCTTTGTCGGTTTTGATCTGCGTATGGCTGATGCCGCTGTCATCCATTTCAAACATGACGGTATACAGACCGTTATTTGCTTTTGTGACGATCAGATAGGCAGGAATGGAGATCAGAAGCAGGATGCCGAACACCAGAGTGATGATGCCGAAGGTCTGCAGAACTGAAGCCAGTCCCTCCCCGCTGAACAGTGCAAAGGGCAGGATGCAGAGACAGAGAATCAGTGCGGAAATGCCAAGTGCACGCCATACTTCGAACAGCAGGAAAAAACTGTTATGCATCGGCAGCTCATAGATCCAGAGAATGGTTTTCTCCGGTGTCACAAGCAGATCACCGTCTCTGGGAATATCGTGAAGCGAAATGGGATTGTCTGTCTGTACCGTCATGAATTACCTCCGGAAAATCATCGAAACGATCTGTGCGGGCTCTTTGCCCAGGGAACGATTCTGAGTGATTTCAGTATAACCTGTTTCGCATGCCCGGTAATGCATACCGGCTGCAGTCTTATGCGGAAACCGGTTCCATATGCGGTTATAATGAATGCGATGATACCTGCATTTCTGATCTGGAGCGCCTGCAGCGCGCTGTTTGTCATAATTGGAATCCTCAGCCGGAAAAATGATAAGCCGGCCGGGTTTTTCGCAAACGTGAGCGCACCGGAAGTCACGGATGTCAAAGCATACAATAAAGCAGTATCCGGACTGTGGCTCTGCAGTGCCGTGCTGTTTGAACTGCTTGGAACGCTGCTTCTGTTTCTGAAACAGAACCCGCTCTGCATTGTGATTCTGATGCTGGGAACGATAGCTCTGGTACTTGGTATGGTGATGCGGTATCTGTACATTGAAGACCGGTATAAGAAATAAGTGAGAAGGAGACCTGAAACGATGCTTGAATTGAAAACCAAAGCCCCGGACTTTGCGCTGATGGACCAGAACGGGAAGGAACACCGGCTTTCGGATTACCGGGGCAGAAAGGTGATTCTGTATTTTTATCCGAAGGATCTGACCGCGGGCTGTACGAAACAGGCGTGTGCATTTGCGAAACTGTATCCGCAGTTCATGGAG
>JAFYGX010000031.1 GCA_017543025.1 Solobacterium sp. | reverse complement strand
GGAACCGCGCGGAGAAAACGGATTCGGTTATGATCCGATCTTTTATCTGCCGGAACGCGGAATAACCTCTGCGGAGCTTGACCCGGAAGAAAAGAACCGGATCTCACATCGCGCAAAAGCTCTGCGCAAGCTGGAGGAGTGGCTTCATGAAAATCGCTGATATTCTTTCGACCATTGCAGGGTTTCTGCTTTCTGCCGCAATTATCGCAACCGTTATTGATGTGGTCAGTTTCGACCGCTCATTCTATGAAGCGGAATACCGCAAGAACGATACAGTCTCCTATACCGGAATGTCCGCGGAAGACAATCTGCGTGCGACGGATACACTGCTGGATTATCTTCAGGATAAACGGCAGGATATCGTCTGCACGGCGGAAGTTTCCGGGACAGAACGTGAAGTGTTCAATGAGCGTGAAACACTTCATATGGTTGATGTAAAAGCGCTGTATCAGAATGCAATCCGGGTACGAAACGGCTGTGTCATCACAGCAGTCATTCTGCTTGTTCTTTCGGTGCTGATCGGAAAGAAGAGTTTCTTTTCCGTGCTGCGCAGCGGATGGAAAAACGGAATCCTGCTTACGGGGGCTGTAATACTGTTTATCGCCATCTGGGCGCTTGCGGACTTCAATCAGTTCTGGACGAACTTCCATTTACTGTTTTTTGACAATGATCTCTGGCTGCTGGATCCGAACACATCCATCATGATCAATCTGTTTCCCGGCTCATTCTTCTTTGATCTTGTTATCCGGATCATTGTCTGGGTCGTCGGGATCCATGTGGTGATTTCCGGTATCCTGTTTGGAACACGGAAGGTGCTTCCATGATCCACGCGGTCCTCTATGAACCTGAAATACCGCAGAATACGGGAAACATTATCCGGACCTGTGCGGCGTTTTCCGTGCAGCTTCATCTGATCGAACCGCTGTCGTTTTATCTGGATGAAGCACATCTGAAACGTGCGGGCATGGATTACCGCGATATTGCGGATATCCGGATCCATCCGGATTGGGACTCGTTCCTGAAGGAATGCAAAGGGGAGCTGTACTTTACAACCCGGTACGGGCATCTTACGCCTGACAGTTTTGTGTACCCGACGGACAGGGATATCTATTTTGTCTTCGGCAAAGAGTCAACCGGAATTCCCAAGCCGATCCTGGAAGCACATCAGGATCACTGCATCCGGATTCCGATGGACGAAAAGGCAAGATGTCTCAATGTTTCAAATACCGCGGCGATTGTCCTGTATGAAGCATTGCGCCAGAGAAACTTTGCCGGTTTATCATTCACTGATAAACTGAAAGACGGAGTATTATTGTATTGAGGTAGCTGTTAAATGATTGAAAACCTTGGGGATGTTGTTTCCATAGTCACATTGATACTGATACTGATCTATACGATCATCATTTTTTACAATGCGCTTGTTCAGCACCGCGAACAGTATTTTCAGAAGCGGGAAGAAACGTATTACAGACTGTTTGAAGAATCTGACGACAACGAATACGATGAGCGGGATGAGCCGTATTACGAGGATTGAGTATGACACTGAAAGGGACTGCTGTTGAAACCGAATATGGTTCCGGTCTTCGCGCAGGGGACTTTTTCTTTCTGTCCGCCGTTGATGCGGCTGAGGAAGACGGAAGCTCTGTATGCAGGGATAACCGGGAACGGATACTGTTCTGTCTGAAGAAACTGCAGGATGTACTTGTTCAGGCAGACGGATCGCTGGATTGTCTGGTTCAGCTGCGCTTTTATGCCGCCTCGGAAATCCGGCTGACGCGCCAGGAAGTGCTGGACGTGCTTTCAGAAGTGATTCTGGATCCGCTTCCTTCTGTCAGTGTGATCCCCTCAGGAGATGTTCCGGGCGGATTGATGGCAGACGGTACTGCCGTGATTCTCAGTGAGTCCACCGGCTGTGAAGGATGTAATAAGAAGTGTGATGGAAGATGCTGAAGGATATAGCCGTAATCCATACCGATAACGAGAACGGTACCTGTGAGCTTCTCTATCTTGACGGATCCAGAGAACTGCTCGCAGAACCTGCAGAATCCCT
>JAFYGX010000242.1 GCA_017543025.1 Solobacterium sp. | reverse complement strand
TTCGGGAAAGACTTCGGAACTTGTGGAAAATGTATCCCGCTTTATCTACTTCGGAAGCATCGAAGCCCATTATAACCATAAGAGCCTCGTCCATCCGGAACTTGAGGAAGCCGCAAAGATCGTACACCGCTCTTACTACGGATCCAGTGAATGGACACCGGAAATCGAGCATACCTTCTACCGCTATGTGAACTATGACAGTTCGTTCGCACAGGCGCTTGCCATGCTGGCAAGAAGACGCTGGATCCTTGCGTCAAAACCGGACAGCATCGATGCGGATGAATGGATCCGCAGCGTTCTCAACGATGAGGAAAAGCTCGCAGCACTTGGCTTTGCGGAGCATGACCGCTGGAATGCTTATCAGCGGATCAACGGGTGGCGCTGTGCAGATCTTGAACAGACCGATTCCATTGCCCGCGAAAGCAATGGAAAACGGGTGAAGAGCGACCGCCTCATGCTGCATCCGGCAATCGTTCCGGGAGCGGAACTTGCGGAACGCGAACGCGATGTTGATGCGATCCGCCGCAAATATGATCCCGATGCCCGCGGTGTGAATTATGTACAGGCAGACCGTCAGATCATCGCCTGCCTTCCTGAAATTCTGAAATCGGAGCCGATCGATGGGAAGAAAATATAACGCCTTCATCTCCTACCGCCACAACGAACGCGATACACTAATCGCCTCTGCCCTGCAGACACAGCTGGAGCGTTTTCATATTCCAAAAGCAATTGCGGATGAGACCGGAGTCAAAAAGATCGACCGGATCTTCCGCGATCAGAACGAGCTGGAGGTGACCAGCGATCTTGGAAGAGATATTGATGAAGCACTGGCGGATTCCGATTATCTGATCCTGATCCTGTCCGAAGCATATAACGAATCGAAGTGGTGTCTTCATGAGATCGAACAGTTTCTGACCACCCATGACCGCAGCCGCATCCTGGCTGTCATGTCGCAGGGAGAACCGCCCGGTATTTTTCCGGAGATTCTGATGCGTCCAGACGAAGACGGAACAGTTCATGAACCGCTGGCATGTGATTACCGGATGGATCTGCAGAAAGCAAAGCGGATCGAACTGCCCCGGCTTGTTTCAGCAATGCTGGGGTGTGAATATGACGATCTGGTTCTGCGCAATGAAACGTACCGCCGCAACCGGATTCTGGCAGTCTCCGGCGGCTTTGCGGTTCTTGCGGCGGCTGCAATTGCCTGGCTGCTTTATTCCAACGCAGAGATTTCCCGCAATTACCGGGAAGCGCAGATTCACGAATCCAAGCGCATCGCTTCCGAAGCACTGGAAGATCTCGAAGGAGGACTTCGGTTAAAGGCGATTTCCGAATCGCTGTCTGCCCTGCCCTCTGAAAACGAGCGTCCGATAACCTCAGAAGCGCTCTACACGCTCTCACGTGCCTCGCTTGCCTATCAGCTGCCCTACCATACGGTTGAGACCGGACAGATCGACCTCACCGCCGATATCCGAAGGATTTGCGGAAGTGAGGAAGAGCATCTGCTTTTTGTGATTGACGAAGCGAATGCGATACATGCCTATGACACGTCCACCCTTTCCCTTCTTGGTTCCTGGGAAACCTCCGGCACCAAGGAAGGATGGAAACCGGTCGTCAGCGGCAGGAATCTGGTCTATTGGACAGAAGATGGTGTCACTGCCGTTTCTGCGGAAGGCAGACCGGTATGGACACAGTCCATGCGTTATTCCGTCTATGGAACCGTTGCCTTAAGCAATGACAAAACGAAGATTGCGGCAGCAGATGTAACTGCGGTGGAGGTGATCAATGCCGAAGACGGCAGTCCGCTTGCCTCGCTGGTTCTGCCGGAAGAAGAAACATATTATGTCCAGGATCTCTGCTGGGCAGACGATGACCGCTCCATTGCGATGGTGCTTCGCAGCAGCAAACAGGAAGGTTACCGGCTCGGCATGTTTGATACAGAGAGCGGAGCGTATACCTTTCTGTCCGATATACCATCTCCGGATGACGTGTTTATCCTGCAGGACGGCAGTGTGGTTATCGCTTCCTGCGATACGCTGGACCGGACGTTTGAGCGCAACGGTGACATTTACCTGTATAGTAATGAAATGCTTGTTTCCTGTTATTCCACGGATGGGCTCCGCTGGGAAACGACCGTTCCGTTTACAGCAGAACATGCGGCTGAAGATATCATTCATTCCCTGGTCTACTCAGATTATGAAGATCTGATCATCACCGCAAGCGACACGGTTTCGGTTCTTGATTCCAGGGATGGTTCCCTGATTCAGAAGCGCCAGATCGGATCTCCGGTTCTGCACGCGTTTGATCTGATCAATAACAGCCTGTTTCTGATTACCGCAGACGGACGGTTCGGCACAGTCTGGCTTGAAGACACGGATGCCATGCTGGAAAAACTGTTTCCGGATCATCTGTCCCAGGCAGAGGTATTCCATGGTTCCAATGCCGTGATCAATGAATATGCAATCCTGCATGACGGAAATGTGTCATGGTTTTCCTCCGCATTTGACAGTGACCTAAGGATCATGAACGGTACCGGCTTCTTCGCTTCGGGAGATGAAGGCGTGCTTGGCGACGGTACAGCTGCCGTCAGAGTCATGAATGACCTGTATCTCTACGATACCGTCAATGGAGTTGAAACCGCTTCCCTTCACTGTGAAGAAGACGAGCTGCTGTATCTGCTTCGAAATGATGCGGTATGCGATCATCTCGGACTGCTTCGGACACGACTGGATGATGGTTCCATTCTCCTTGAGATCCGCTCCATGAAGGATCTCTCCCTGGTGAAAACCATCCCGCTGAAACTCCGTGATCCAAGTGTCAGCGCAGGCATTTATGCCCAGATCGATCAGATTTTCGATACCATGCAGTACAGCCGCAAAAACATGATGGCTGTGCGGCAGTATTCATCTTCCACGTCACCGTTTGCTGTTCGAAACAGTCAGTTCTGTTATTTTGAAGAAACTGGCACCGATCTGATACTCCATTCCATCTCGCTTGCGGATGGATCGGAATCGGAAGTTGCGCTGGACATCGCGGAACACGGAACTGTTGTTTCCGGGAGTAGTGTTCTTCCCTTTTTATTGAACGATACCGGCACCATCGGACTGTTCGCACTGCAGAGTAAAAATACCGGCACGATGGTCCCGGCGCTCTTCAATACCAGCGACGGATCACTCCACATTCTGGAAGATACCACGCTCTCCCGGCTCTGCTTTGCGCAGAATGATAATGCGTCCATGAATGCGGTATGCGGCACTGACGGCATCTCACTCTATGATGCTGCCTTCCGCAAAACCGCAGAGATTCCGTATCCCGGAAGTACCTGTCTTGCCATGGTTCTCGATAACCGCATCCTGTATGCATTGTTTTCCGACGGAGTTCTTCGTTCCTATGACCATTCCGGAAACCTCATCAATGAACTCAGCCTGTCGTTTACCGATATTGATGAATTCTTTCTGGATTACTTCCGTCTGGAAAAACACGGCGATACACTTGCCGTATTTGAAGGAGAACAGCTGGAGTTTGTCGACCGTTCAAGAGCGGACACCCGCCCTGCCGCAGTAATCCCGGAACACGTTCTTTCCTGGTCGGCGGACCGGGATGAGATTCTTGTCTATACCTATAACGGTAAAGCAGACAGTTCCCGGTTCTATGCCGGTATCCTGCCGCACTATACACCGGAACAACTGATTGAAAAAGGAACGTCAGAACTGGATC
>JAFYGX010000241.1 GCA_017543025.1 Solobacterium sp. | reverse complement strand
TGCAAAGTTCGAAGCATATGATCAGATCGACGGTGCTCCGGAAGAGAAGGCTCGTGGTATCACGATCAACACAGCTCACGTTGAGTACAGCACAAAGAAGCGGCATTATGCGCATGTTGACTGCCCGGGTCATGCTGACTATGTCAAGAACATGATCACAGGTGCTGCACAGATGGACGGTGCGATTCTCGTCGCCGCTGCTACAGATGGACCGATGCCGCAGACTCGGGAGCACATCCTGCTCTCCCGTCAGGTAGGCGTTCCCAGAATGGTCGTTTTCCTGAACAAGTGCGACATGGTTGATGACGAAGAGCTCATCGATCTTGTAGATATGGAAGTTCGTGACCTGCTCACAGAGTATGGTTTCGATGGAGAGAACACTCCGATCATCCGTGGTTCCGCTCTCAAGGCGCTGGAAGGCGATGCGAAGTGGACACCGGCAATCAAGGAACTCCTTGATGCGGTTGATGAATGGATCCCGACTCCGGAACATGAATTCGACAAGCCGTTCCTGATGGCTGTAGAAGATGTCTTCACAATCACAGGCCGTGGTACAGTCGCTACCGGACGTGTTGAGCGTGGTAAACTGAACCTCAACGACGAAGTTGAAATCGTTGGTATCCGTGAGACAAAGAAGACAGTTGTTACCGGAATCGAAATGTTCCGTAAGACTCTCGACTTCGCTCAGGCTGGTGACAACATCGGTGCGCTGCTCCGTGGTGTCAACCGTGATCAGATCGAGCGTGGACAGGTTCTCGCTAAGCCGGGAAGCGTTACTCCGCATACAAAGTTCAAGGCTCAGGTCTACGTTCTGACAAAGGAAGAGGGCGGCCGTCATACACCGTTCGTCTCCAACTATCGTCCGCAGTTCTACTTCCGTACAACTGACGTTACAGGCGTCATCCGTCTGCCGGAAGGCACAGAAATGTGCATGCCTGGTGACAACGTTGTCATGGACGTTGAACTCCTCGCTCCGATCGCGGTTGAACAGGGAACAAAGTTCTCCATCCGTGAAGGCGGACGTACAGTCGGTTCCGGTTCCATTACCGAGATCGAAGAGTAATCAGACAGGTTACAGAAAGACAATCTCTTCGGAGACTGTCTTTTTTTCTGTCTGGGACAGAATCGTGAGATAATACCGTAAAAAGGAGGCCTCTCTGTTATGATCTACACCGTAACGCTGAATCCGGCGCTGGATTATGTCATACAGATTGATCATTTTGAACTTGGCGTAATCAACCGGAATCAGAAAGAAAATGTGTATTACGGAGGGAAGGGAATCAATGTATCCGGGATTCTGAAAGAACTTGGCGTACGCAGCACCGCACTTGGATTCATTGCCGGATTTACCGGCGATTCGCTGGAAGAAGGGCTGCGGAAAAACGGCATTTCGACAGATTTCATTCGCGTCAGAGATGGGATGACACGAATTAATGTCAAAGTGAAATCGGAAGAAGAAACAGAGATAAACGGTAAAGGACCGCAGATTACAGAAGCTGATTTCATGGCTCTGCTGAAGCAGATTCAGAAGCTGACCCCCGAAGACATTGTGGTGCTTTCGGGCAGTATTCCCTCATGTATGAAAGAGGATACCTACGAGAGAATCATCAGAGAACTGCCTGCGGGAGTGCGGTTTCTGGCAGATGCAGAGAAAAAGCTGCTGCTCAATGTACTGCCGTACAGACCATTCCTGATCAAGCCGAATGTACTGGAGCTGGCTGAACTGTTTGAAACCGAAGTTCACAGCCGGGAAGAGATTATCGGGTATGCCCGGCAGCTGCAGGAACAAGGTGCTGTAAATGTACTGGTTTCCATGGCGAAAGACGGTGCACTGCTGCTGGACGAAACAGGAACGGTTCATTATTGCGCAGCAGCTTCCGGCACGATAGTCAATTCGGTCGGGGCTGGCGACTCTATGGTCGCGGGATTTCTTGCCGGATTTCTGAAGACAGACGATTACGCCTATGCGCTGAAGCTTGGTACGGCCTGCGGCGGGGCTACTGCCTTTCATTCAGGGCTTGCGACAGGTGAGGAAATCAATGAAGTACTGAATCGCCTGTGAAACTGTGCCTGAAAATAAAGATGGACGAATGTCGGATCGGACGTATAACATAAAAGAAAAAAGGAGGATGCATGGATGAGCTTTGATCGTAAATTACTGAAAGATCACGCCAAGCAGATGCTGAAGAAAAATTACTGGCCCATGGTGATCGCCGCACTCGTACTGATGGTATCTACCGGGACGTTTGAGATGAACTATTCCTATAAGGGACCGGATGTTGCGGAGTCGCTGAGTGAAACGGATAGCCTGATTGTCCTGTTCGGGCTGATCGTAGGCATTCTGGTTACCCTGTTTGTTCTGCATCCGCTGGAATACGGCGCATCAAAATTCTTTGTGAAGAATATCGATGATGAAGGGAACGGGACTCTGCTGGACGGATTCCGCGGAGACGAACTGACCCGCAGTGCATTTACCCTGTTCTACCGGAATCTGATGATCGGGCTGTTCACATTTCTGCTGATCATACCGGGCATCATCAAAGCGTATGAATATTACTTTGTGCCGCAGCTGATGGCTGAACACCCGGAATTATCCGGCCGTGATATCTGCAGGCTTTCAAAGGATATGACCCGCGGGCATAAAATGGATCTGTTTGTACTGGATCTGTCCTTTATTCTGTGGTCTATTGCGACAAGCATGACATTAGGTCTTGTCGGAATCTTCTACTTCTATCCATACAAAGCGCAGGTACAGGCGCTGGCATATCGTGATCTGGTTCTTCAGGGTGCGGATCCGTCCCGTCCGGATGGGATCTGAAGAACGATTGCTGTTTTTTTAGGAAGTGTATCGGTCCGTCAGAAGACGGACTTCTTTTCTGTGATAAGATTAAGCGTATGAAACGTGTAATTACTTTTCTGAGCATTCTGCTGGCAGCAGTCACACTGATTGCTATTTTCGTCCAAAGACCTTCTGCACCGGCCCCTGCACCATCACCGTCTCCTTCTGCATCAGCGGTGAGCGCGGCGCCTTCTGCACCTGCAGTTTCTGTTTCCCCATCGGCTTCGCCGGACATTTCACCGGGTACTACTCCATCTGCTGTTCCGTCTGATGGTCCGGCCGCATCGCCGGTGGATAACCGGCTTGCGAATATTACGGAGAATACCGAATGCGATGACAAGGACTGTGTTGCATATTATGTATATACCTATAAGCATCTTCCGGCGAATTATATGACCAAACGGCGGGCAAGAAAAGCCGGCTGGCGCAGCGGTGCGCTGAGCAGGGTCGTAGAAGGCAAGGCGATCGGCGGCGGAAAATATATGAACCTGAGCGAATCGCTTCCGACGAAATATAACTACATCGAATGCGATATTGATACGATCGGCCAGAAAACCCGCGGTACGAAACGGATTGTATTCTCCGAAGGATGCGAAGTCGTTTATTATACGGAAGACCATTACGAGACCTTCGAACTGCTTTACGGGGAGGAAGACTGATGTACAGAAGAATTGAACTGAATCCTGACCGAATCATGTCAGATGCAGATATGAAGGAATATATCAGCAATCTTTCCCTTCTCTATGATGCAGAAGCCGTGAATCTGGATGCGCTGCTGGATCTGCTTACGGAAGTGACCGATCAGGTAGACATTATTGTTACACCGGAGACGATCTGCCGGATCTGTGACAACGGCTATGCCTACAAGGTGCTGCTTGCGTTCAGTCTGGCAAGCAAAGAGAATCCGAATATCCATCTGTATTTCCGGCGGGGCTGAGAAATGAAAAAACGGGAACTGAATTATGATATCCTGCGGGCAGCTGCGGCTGCGCTTGTAGTGCTTGCACATGTCAGTGCAGCGTTTCTGGAGACGTTTATCTGGGATTACTGGGACGGGCTTCCGGGAAATCATCCGCTGTACTCTGTGATTTATACCACGCTGGGCAGATTTACAGTCCCTGTTTTTTTCATGTTGTCGGGGGCGTTTGTACTGGACGGCCGAAAGGCGGAAAACGCCCGCACATTCTATCGGAAATCCTGGGATGCGATCGGAAAAACCGGTGCGTTTGCGATGGCGTTCGGAATGCTGTATTCACTGTTCTGCAGCCTCGTGCTCGATCACACCGGAATCATGCCGGTATTGCGCGGGATGATGAACGGGGTTCCGTTTTATCATCTGTGGTATCTGCCGGTACTGCTGGGAATCTATCTCCTGGCGCCGGTGATTGCGAAGATCCGGGCAGATGTCTCCGACCGGGATTTTCGGAATATCTCCTGGTTTGTGCTGCTGGCCGGGTGTGCGGCGCTCTGGCTCAATCCGCCGGTGGAAATGCACTGGAATATCGGAGAGTCCCTGTGCTATGCCGGATATTTCATGATCGGAGATGTGCTGCGAAGAGATGTGAAACAGAAAAAAGGCGGCCTCCCGCTTGTGATTGCGGGATTTCTTCTGGAAATCGGAGCGGCTTATCTGTTATACCGCAGTATCCTGGCGGGCAATGACCGCATGCTGGGGGAACACCGGTATATTCTCAGCTACGCTCCGGCTACGGTGGCGGCATCCGTGCTCATCTTTTCCGGGGTATCCCGGATGGAATGCAGAACGGATCCCGGCATCTTCTCCCGCGCGACCTTCGGTATCTATCTCAGCCATGCGTTTATACTCGATGTGATTCTCCGGGTGAGCAGAGCGCTGTACGGCCAGCGGTGGCTGACACATTTGGACGCAAGATTCGCAATTCCTGCTGTATGGGTGGGAGTTTATCTGCTTTCTGTGAGCGTGAGCGAACTGCTGCACAGGCTTCGCACGGCTGGAAAATGAAAAGAGACTGAGCGGGCTTCCGAATTACCGGAAGCTTTTCAGTCTCTTTCTGCTACTGCTGTTCTTTTTCAAACACCGGAGTGGTGAAATGACGCAGTGCCTGAATCATTTTCGGGTGAGAGATCGTAAAGGTGATCTGTTCTGTTTTCAGTTTCACAACAACTGCCATCTTGTTGTCTCTGACATAGATGAAGAGATTCCGGAATGCACTGTCCGGTTCTTCGGTAAATACAAAGGAAGGATTTGTCAGACTGAACTCCTTTGTAAGACGCAGATGTTTCTGATAGGTCTCCCAGGTGTAGTGAACTGCAATCTCCGAATCGAGAAGGGAAATGACAAATTCCGGTGTATAGCGATCAAACTCTTCCCTGGAAAGCAGCGGCATATCCAGCGTGATCGAGTTATTTCTCAGAATCTGATTTACATCGCTGAGATGCAGCATGCGAACGGCTTCCGTCTGAAAGATATGTTTCTGATCGATGTTTTCATTTACGAGCATCTGCCGCAGCAGATCGCCGCTCAGCGTAAAGATCGGAGGGACGCTGGACTTGATATACCGGTTGCCGGGGGCTTCGTTCTCGTGCTTCCAGAATTCCCGGCAGGTTTCCAGCTGATCCGGGCGGAAAACCTTCATCAGCGGGGAACTGCGGGCAAACAGATTCCGGATGCGCTGCTGACCATAGCGGATCCGCGTCGGATCAGACGACAGAATCGCACAGGAGTCTTCAGAGGTGCTGCCGATTCCTTCTGCCGTAAGCAGACATTGATCACTGCTGTAAATCAGATGGCGGTAAACAGGAGATTCCGGCGTATTCAGATAAAACGGAACAATCTTTCCGGTCATATACAGGGGAATCCAGCTCTCAAGCCCCATGGCCATTTCAGAAAACGGGCGGTTGACATCATGAATGATATGAATCTCATTGCCTGCTTTCAGTACGTCAGCGATCAGTGAGACCCACTGTTTGACAAACGAAATATCATCTGCCAGATCCAGCATGGGAAAATCAGTGCACATACTGATGATGCCCGGACACCCGGAGGCAAGAACCGTCGTGAAGAAGTCCAGTTCTGAGCTGCGGTGTTCAAGCATTCCGTAATAATACTTTGTTTCTCCCGGAGGGAGGGCATTGCCGGCGGCAGGAGAATCAAACTGAATCGAACGGATGAACTGATCGAGATCGAAGTTTTCGATCTGATTCAGGAACCGCTCGATATGTGTGATATCAGAAGGTTCTTTTTCGATCAGCCAGGCAGCCAGGCAGTCATTGAACTGATCGGGATCGGATATGCCGAGCATTGCGCTGATCAGCGCTTTGTCAGCGGGCCGGAGCGTGTCATTCAGCGCCCTTGCCACATGTTCCGCAAAGGCAGCCGGGTCGGCGGGAGTCCGTTTTCCGGAACGTATGCGGGAAAGATAGGAAGCATCATAATTCAGGACATAGGAAATATCCTTCATGGAAATCTGAAGCGTGCGCAGAAGCTGATCAAAATGTACAGCCAGCAGAGAAGGTTCTTCGCTCAGCAGCGAGCGGTACCGGTGGAGCCGGTCACCGGGAACCGGTGATCCCCCTGTCAATGTGTCAAGCTGGTCAAGGCCGCTGCACAGCATTTCCAGCATTTCACTGTTTTGCCGCGGTACGCGTTCACCGCTGCGATAGCGCGAAATGACTGCATTGGAAAGACCGGAAGCCCTTGACAGTTCGCTCAGCGTACAGCCGATTCTGTCAATGTCCTCTTTCAGGTAGTTGCGAAATTCCATAGGCAGACCATCCTTTCGTTTGCCTGTCTGCAGCAGGATACAGAAACCAGTATGCAGAATGATCAGAGCAGCAGCATCTGAAGTGCAGGAACAGGGTGATCTGATATGCTCAGAACCTGCGGAATGATGCGGCTGGTCACTGCCTTGAAGAAGAAAACCGTGCTGGGCAGATCAGAGCCGGCAAGGAGCCGATTATATGCTTTGTAAAATTGCAGTAACGCTGAAACTGGTTTTGTGAGTATGCACAATAGTAATTCACCCGTGCACTAACATTATACGAATATAAAGAACGCAGACGGAAATTTACCGTTTAAGGCATTGCCATAAACGGAAGAAAAAGGCATTCCATCGGAATGCCTGTTCTATGTGTTCAGCTCTGTGAAGCGGGTGCGGAAGGTGCCGCACCGGAATCCTGCGGCTCATCCGGAAGCCGGACAAAGACCATTTTTCCCTTGGTTTCTTCGCCGGAAGAAACGGTAAGCGTATCGTTTTCGCAATTCATGGTCAGCGTTTCGTCATTCAGCGTGATGCTGTGTTCTGTCCAGGTAATGGTCTGTTCGTCCTCGAACATCAGGTATGTTCCGGTTCCGTCTTCCAGCAGTGTAAGAATGATGTACTGATCCTGGCCGCTCAGCTCCGTAAGCTGTTCGGTCAGGGAAGTTCCCTTTTCGTCATACAGTTCTGTCATCTTATATCTGCCGGGAAGACCGTGTTCCTCCTTTGCGGAAGAAACAGCTGTTCCGGTATCGGAACTGCCGCAGCCGGCAAGCATCAGAAGCGCAGTGAGCAGCACTGTCAGCAGTCTGTACGATTGTCTGTTCATCAAGCAATACCTCCTAATGAAAAGTCTGGATTCGAATACTCTAATTAATATAATACAGAACAACCGGAAAGAAAAATGGCCCATAAACAGAGCAGTAAACACAGACCGAAAAGACTGTGGCGGACACCGCCGGTGAACTGACGGGTTTCCGGAAACTGCGCTGAATACACATCATAATCACGGAAATCAGAATTCCGGTTTCCGTCAGGGAATGCGGAAAACAGGAAACGTAACTGGTGTGTCAGGTTTCCTGCCGGGAGAAAAAACACAAAAATTCGGGTCATGAGAGCGAGAAAAAACAGAATGCGTCCGAAAAAGAGAATGCGGAAGCGGCGGAACGGAACGCGGAAAAATTGAAAAAATCGCTGAATTAATGCTTGCAATGCCTGATATGGGGTGCTACTATTGTGAGGCACTCGCGTAGACGTGGGAGATTGCCGGCACGCTGATAAGCGTTGTCAATGTCAGAGTGATAACCGGGGAACTCACACTGAGCGATCCGACACTGTCGGAGTGAAATAAAGGAGGAAAATTTCATGGCAAAAAATTCTCTGAGAATTCGCTTGAAGGCTTACGAGAACAGAAGTCTGGACGCTGCTTCGAAGAAGATCGTTGAAACAGTCGCCAGCCACGGGGCAAAGAAAATCGTCGGACCAGTTCCGCTGCCCACCGACCGTGAGGTCGTAACGGTACTTCGTGCGGTACATAAATATAAGGACAGCCGCGAGCAGTTCGAAATCCGCACGCATAAGAGACTGATTGAGATCATCGGCCCGACTGCGGAGACCATCGATGCGATGAGCAGACTGGATCTTCCGAGCGGAGTTGACATCGAAATCAAGATGTAAAAAGGAAAGGACCGGCAATTAAAACATGAAAGGTATTTTAGGAAGAAAGCTGGGCATGACCCAGGTATTCACCATTGACGGTGCGCTGATTCCGGTCACTGTCATCGAAGTGCAGCCGAACGTTGTTCTTCAGAAGAAGACAAAGGAAACAGACGGCTACGAAGCAATCCAGCTCGGATATGAAGATGTAAAGGAATCCAGAGCTACCAAAGCTGCAATCGGCCACGCAAAGAAAGCAGGCGCTGCTCCGAAGAAGTACATCCGTGAGATCAAGGCGGATGAGCTGATGAACCTCGAAGTCGGCGCTGAAGTCAGAGCGGACATCTTCGCAGCAGGCGATATCGTTGACATCTCTGGTATCTCCAAAGGTAAGGGATACAACGGCGTTATCGTTCGCAACAACGGAACGATCGGACCGAAGTCCCACGGTTCCGGACATCATCGTCATGTCGGATCACTCGCTACCAACGGACGCAACAACGGCGTGGTAAACAAGAATGCTCCGATGCCCGGTCAGGAAGGCGGCTTCGCTACAACCAATCAGAATCTGACGATCATCAAGGTCGATGCGGAAGAAGGATACATCCTCGTCAAGGGTAATGTACCGGGCCCGCGCAAAGGATTCGTGACAATCAAGACCACAGTGAAGCCGGTCAAGAATGTCAAGGTTGAAGAACTTATCTCCTATGAAGGTGCAACCGTTGAAGAAGAGCTGAACAAGGTCAACGAGGAGATCAACAAGGAACTTGCGGAAGAAGCTGCGGAAAAGAACGCTGCAGAAGCTGCGAAGAAAAAGGCGGCCAGTGATGCCCGCAAGGGAAAGTAGAGGTTAAACCATGTCCAAGATTGATGTTTACAATCAGGAAGCCAAGGTCGTAAAATCCATCGAACTGGCCGATGCGGTATTCGGAATCGAGCCGAACCGTCAGGCGATGTACGATACGATCCTCGCTTATCAGGCCGGTCAGAGACAGGGAACTCACAGCACGCTGACAAGAGCGTTCGTGAGCGGCACCGGCAAGAAGCCGTTCCGTCAGAAGGGAACAGGCCGCGCCCGTCAGGGTTCCACACGTGCTACACAGTGGAGACACGGCGCAATCGCGTTTGGTCCGCATCCGCGCACTTACGGATTCAAGATCAACCGCAAGGTCCGCAGACTCGCGCTCCGCTCCGCGCTGAGCACAAAGGTTCTTGAGAACAATCTGACAGTGATCGAAAACCTGTCATTCGCGGATTTCAAGACAAAGAAGGCTGTTGCACTGATGAAGGCCTTCGGATTCGAACGCAAGACGCTGTTTGTAGCGGATGCATCTGACGATTTCGCAAATGCGCTGGTCGCCATGGGCAACATCCCCAATGCGGCGCTTGTCACAGTCGGTGAACTCAATGTCTACGATATTCTCAACGCAGATAAGATTGTCTTCACTGAAAAGGCTGCGGAAGTTGCCGGGGAGGTATTCGCATAATGAGTGCTAGAGACATTATCAAACGCCCGATCATCACCGAGAAGACCATGAAGCAGAACGGTGAAGAGAACAAGATCACATTCGAAGTTGCCAAAGACGCAAACAAGACTGCAGTCGCTCAGGCAGTTGAAGAGATCTACGGCATTAAGCCGGTTAAGGTCAACGTCGTAAACGTCCGTCCGAAGACAAAGCGGATGGGACGGTATGTCGGAAAGACAAGCGCAGTGCGCAAGGCAATCGTCCAGCTCCCGGAGGGAGAAGACATTGCGCTCTACGGCGAAGAGTAAGATTCAGACTATCGGAGGAATTCGCTATCTCCGGATAATTGCGAAAGGAAAGTTAAAGGAAAATGGCTATTAAGAAGTATAAGCCGACGACCAACGGCCGCCGTAACATGACGACCCTGGCAAACGATCGGATTACAAAGTCCACTCCTGAAAAGAGCCTGCTGGCTCCGAAGAAGAGCAAGGGGGGACGCGGCAATACAGGCCGCATCACAACGCGCCATCAGGGCGGCGGTGTGAAACAGAAGTACCGGATTGTTGACTTCAAGCGCAACAAGGACAATGTTGTCGGAACTGTTGCGGCGATTGAGTACGATCCGAACCGTAATGCAAACATCGCGCTGATTCACTATGTAGATGGTGAGAAGCGTTATATCAT
>JAFYGX010000240.1 GCA_017543025.1 Solobacterium sp. | reverse complement strand
ACCGTGAGGGTAAGAAACTCGGTTATACGGATGAAGCGCTGAAGCGGCTTGCCGGCGTCAGTGAAGTGCCGGGCTGTTCCTTCAGCTATAAGATGGTCGATACGTGTGCAGCGGAGTTTTCTGCAGAGACCCCGTATTTCTACTCATCCGTAGATCAGGAATGCGAAGCGAGAAGTCTTGCGCGAAGCGGGAAAGAGGTCATCATGGTGCTCGGTTCCGGTCCGATCCGGATCGGTCAGGGGATTGAGTTTGACTATTCTTCCGTGCATTGCGTCTGGACGCTGCGGAAGCTCGGGTATGATGTGGTCATTGTCAATAACAATCCGGAGACGGTATCCACCGATTTTGATACCGCAGACCGTCTGTATTTTGAACCGCTCTGTCCGGAAGATGTCTGGAATATCATTCAGGTGGAGCAGCCGGCCGGGGTTGTAGTGGCGTTCGGCGGCCAGACTGCGATCAAGCTGACCTCGTTTCTGGACCAGAAAGGCATCCGGATTCTTGGCACCTCTGCACAAAGCATCGATCTTGCGGAAGACCGGGAACGGTTTGACGCATTGCTGGAAAGCCTTCAGGTAAAGCGGCCGAAAGGCTGTGCGGTCATGACGCTGGAAGAGGCGAAGGAAGCTGCAGAGGCGATCGGCTATCCGGTTCTGCTGCGGCCTTCATATGTCATCGGCGGCCAGAACATGACGATTGCCCATAGCGAAGAAGATACGGTTGAATACATGAAGCGCATTCTGGCGCAGGGCATTGAGAATCCGGTGCTGATCGATCAGTATCTTCCGGGCACCGAGCTGGAAGTGGACGTGATTTCGGACGGGACGGATGTGCTGATTCCCGGAATCATGGAACATATCGAGCGGGCAGGCGTGCATTCCGGTGACTCGATTGCGGTATATCCGCCATACAATCTCAACGACCGGGAGCGTCAGCGGGTGATCGCGGTGTCGGAACAGCTGACGCTTGCGATGAAGACAAAGGGGCTTGTCAATATTCAGTATCTGATCTACGGCGGAGAACTGTATGTGATTGAAGTGAATCCGCGGGCAAGCCGGACAATTCCGTATATTTCCAAAGTGACCGGGGTTCCGATGGTTGATCTTGCCTCCAAGGTGATGCTTGGCAGGACGCTGAAGGAGCTTGGCTGCGGGACCGGGCTTCACCCGGTGCCGCCGTATTATTGTGTGAAAGTACCGGTATTCTCCTTTGAGAAGCTGAGTGACGCCAATTCGATTCTCGGACCGGAAATGAAGAGTACCGGTGAGGTGCTCGGGATTGGCCGGACTTTGCCGGAAGCACTGTTCAAAGGTCTGACAGCTGCCGGCTTCAGGGTTCCGAGGCTTCATGAAGAAGGCCATAACGGTGTGCTGATCAGTGTGGATTCCCATGATTATCAGGAGATTCTGGATGTGGCGAAGAAACTTCATGATCTCGGGATGAAGCTCTATGCGACAACCGGTACGGCAGAGACGATTGCGGCAATGGGACTTGCGGTGACGCCGGTACCAAATGCGACCGAAAGCGATGCGATCGTTAACCTGATGGATGAAGGGACTCTCAGCTATATCATCTATACCGGAGCGATCAAGGACGAGACAATGGGCGATTATACTGCATTGCATAAGAAAGCGATGCTGGAGAATATCCCGTGCCTGACCAGCGTTGATACGGCCAATGCGCTCTGTGACATGATTGCCAGCCGGTTTACGAATGACAACACTGAGCTGGTTGACATTACCCGCATGCGGAAACAGACGGAAACAATTCCGTTTACCAAGATGCATGACTGCGGCAATGATTATATCTTCATTGAAAACTATGACGACCGCATTACCTGTCCGGAGTCCCTCTGTGTAACGCTGTGTGAGCCGCATTACGGCATCGGCGCAGACGGCATTGTGCTGATTGAGCATTCAGATACCGCGGATGCGAAGATGCGAAGCTTCAACCGGGACGGAACAGAAGGAAAGATGGCAGGAAATAATCTTCGCTGTATCGCCAAATATCTTTATGACCGGGAGATTGTGCGCAAGGATGTTCTTGTAATTGAAACGGCCGATGGAAACAAAACGGTGCATGTCTATACCAATGAAGGAAAAGTCGGTACTGCATCTGTGGAAATGGGTGAAGTGAGCTACGAACCTTCTGTGATTCCGGTCAGGACCACCGCCAGCGAACTGATTGAAACGCCGGTGCTGCTTGCGCAGGAGATCATGCCGGTGACCTGTCTCTCGATCGGCAATCCGCACTGTGTGATCTTCCGGGAAGAAATCGATACGATTCCGCTGGAAACCGTCGGGCCGCTGATCGAACATGCGGATCTGTTTCCGGACCGCATCAATGTTGAATTTGTTCGGATCGTTGACCCCTGCACCCTGCGCATCCGCGTATGGGAGAGGGGAAACGGAGCGACGCTTGCCTGCGGTACCGGTGCCTGTGCAGCGGCAGCTGCGGCTGTGCGATGCGGTTACTGTATGGAAGGCCGCGATATCACGGTCAAACTGCCGGGCGGTGACATGAAGGTGCTGGTAAAAGACGGCAGGGTCACATTGACCGGCGGCGCATCGGTTGTATTTGAAGGAACCTTCCGTTATTGAGAAATGAAGCAGACAGCCTGAATCAGTTTACACTGGCTAAGGCTGTTTTTTCTGTATGCATGCTTTTATGATGTTCGGACAGACTGTACTTCAGAAGCAGAAATGCAGGTGCTGAAAGGAAGCCGGACAGGGGCAGAACGGAAAGCAGATCAACTCAGAAATTCAGGGGAATGCAGGCTCTTTAAAGGCAATGTCAGTTCGATCAGACTGTAAGGCATTTTTTTTGACCGGCTGCTGATCAGATAAACCGGCAGGAAAGAATGTCCTCTGCTGTTTCAGACAGACATACGAAGCGGCAATTGCGAAAGAGAACGGTGCGTGGACTGGCACAGGGAACAGGAAGCTGCTGTTATTGTTCCTGCGCTTCAATCAGAGTAAGCTGAGCGGCCGCAAGTGCCTGATAGTGGGCTGCAGAGCTGAGATTATGTTCAGCCTGTTCCTTTGAAACGGTGCCTCTGATTCTGGCGGGGACGCCTATCACAAGACTTCCGGGCGGGATTATGGTGCCGTTAGGGACAAGGGCTCCGGCAGCGATGATACTCCCTCTGCCCGCATGAACGCCGTTCATCACGATCGCACCCATTCCGATGAGGCAGTTTTCTTCGATCCGGCAGCCATGAAGCACTGCGTTATGACCGACGGTCACATTCCGTTCGATGCAGGTCGCTTCATGGATTGTGACGTTATCCTGAATTGAGCAGTTTTCCTCAATCTCAATGGCTCCGCAGTCTCCGCGCAATACGGCGCCATACCAGATGCTTGTGCCTTTCTTTACATGCACATCGCCGATGACGGATGCGTTTTCCGCAAGATATACCCCTGCCTCCAGTTTCGGATAAAGATGATTGAATGAGCGGATCATTGATTCTCCTTTCCGCAGCCTGCGGCTGACTTCCGGCTGGTTTCAGTGCGCATTGCCGGACAGGATGGCGCAGCAGAATTACAGATAAAGTATAAAACGTGATACACTGAGGCGCATGAACAGATTGAAACGGATTACCGGGGAAAACCGGAATTTTTATCAGGAACTGCGCAGTCTTGTGCTGCCGATTGTGATTCAGAATCTGATTACAACATCGGTGACAATGGCAGATGTACTGATGCTTGGCAGGCTTTCACAGACTGCGCTTTCCGCAGCTTCTCTGGCAGGACAGGTGATGTTTCTGTTATCGATGCTGCAGTTCGGGCTGAACTCGGGCATAACGATTCTTGCCTCGCAGTACTGGGGAAAAGGAGATCGGAATACAATTTCCTCAATCTTCGGAATCGGTCTTCTGATTTCACTTGCGGCTTCACTTGCGGCTTCGCTTGCGGCGCTGATTGCCCCGGCAGCTGTGATGTCCATCTGGACAGACGTGCCGCAGCTGCAGGAAGAAGGAGCGGCGTATCTTCGGATTGCGGCAGTATCCTATCTGTTTTTCGGAATTTCGCAGCCTTACCTTGCGGCGATGAAAAGCTGTTCACGGGTCAGGCTTTCCATGCGGGTATCCGTGATCGCATTAGGGCTCAATGTGTTTCTGAACTATCTGCTTATCTTCGGCGCAGCCGGACTTCCGGCAATGGGAATCAGAGGGGCGGCGCTTGCGACCGCCATTGCCCGCGGCATCGAGCTGCTGATCTGCATCGTTGATTCCCGGGTACAGAACTGTTTTCCGGCGGATTCCGAACATATCTTTCATATACCGAATGAGCTGATTGCGGATTTTGCACATTATTCTCTGCCGGCGCTTGTGAATGACATGCTGTGGGCGTTTGCCTATAACATGAACAGCGTGATCATGGGGCATCTTGGTTCAGATATCGTAGCGGCGAATTCCGTCGTTACCGTGGCAAGAGACCTCATTACCACCGTCGGGTTCGGAATCTCCGCAGCTTCTTCCATCATGCTCGGAAAACTGATCGGAGCCGGAAAGAAGGAGCTGGCAAAGAAAACGGCAGAGCGCATCTTCCGTCTCACATTTCTGGTGAGTCTTCTGCAGGGGGCAGTGCTGTTTGCGGTTCGTCCGCTGGTACCGCTGTTTGTGAACCTGAGCCGGACGGCTTCCGGCTATCTGATGACGATGCTTGCCATCAGCTGTATCTATCAGGTGGGCCAGGTGATGAATACCCTGCTGATCGCATCGTTTTTTCGCTGCGGCGGGGATTCGAAGTTCGGTCTGAAGCTGGATCTCTTCGGAATGTGGGTGGTCAGTGTACCGCTGTCGCTGATCGGTGCCTTTCTGCTGAAGCTGCCGCCGATTCAGGTGTATTGCCTCATGTGTCTTGATGAAGCGGTGAAGCTGCCGTTTGCGCTTTACTATTATTACAGAGGCGGCTGGATCCGTGATCTGACCCGCGAGTTTGCCTGAAAGAAGGACCTGAAAAAAAGGAAATAAGGAAAACGAAAAAGAAACGGGAACTCTCCGTTTCTTTCATGCGATGTTTGAAAAGACGGATCGGCTGTCTTCAGCCAAGCGGAATCTCAACGACTTCCGCCATCCGCGTCAGACATTCTTCGATCTGGGCGGAGATCTCCTGACTCAGCCTGGTTTTGATCTCCTCATTCTTTTCATTTTCCAGCGTGTGATAGAGATTTGTGCGGACTTCCGAAGAGATCGCATCCAGCCGGGATTCGATCGTATTTTTCGGCAGGAGTTTGCGGAGCGGTCGGGGAAGATCAGTCTTCAGCAGCAGCTCTTCCATCTTGTCCTTGCCAAGGGCAAGTACGAGAATGGAGATCATCATACCGGCAAAAATACCGGTCGGCCCGCTTGCGATGAGTGCGATTCCGCTGCCGCCGCACAGAAGTCCGACGATGATGGAAATAATCGAATCAATCAGCAGTGTGATCTCAGTGACCGCAAAGACATCTTTTGCGCTGATCTTCACATCCAGATCACTGATCTTCAGATAGGATTTCAGACTCAGTGCGGTATAGGGCACATTGTGGCGGATACAGATAGGTACGGTATATTCTTCCAGCTGCTCGGCAATCGGTTTCAGCCACTCGGTGATCGGCGTGACCATCAGTTCTCTGGCTTCATCGGTCTGAAGATATACCGCGATCTCTTTTTCGAGTGCCTCATTGGTATCGGTAAGCTTACGGATTTCGCCATTGCGCCAGCGGTTGAAGACCGGAACAGCCGCATTGCGGATGATCGGTTTTGTCATGGTCTCCACGATATCCCGGTACAGGTCGTTGATATGGGCTTCGACGATCTGTTCGACGGTTGTCGTTTCGTTGAGTTGCTGGATCTCTGCCCGGAATTCCCGCAGTTCCTCATCAATGCGTCCCGTCCAGGAAAGACCGCGGGCGACTGCGAATTCCGGCTCAGCTCCGGTGATTACAATCGCTTCGGGGAATACCGAACAGCACCAGTCCCGGATGCCCGGCATCTTTGAAACACCGCCGGTCAGAAACAGAAGATCGGGCAGGGAATCGCTGATTGACTGCCGCACGCTCTGAAGGGAAGCAGTAAATACTTCGTGAAAGGAAGAACCGTCCAGCCGGCTGCTGGCACCGTTTTCCAGATGATCCGCAATCGTCCGGTTCATTTCAATCACAAGCCTGACAGGCGGAAAGGTCTGACGGATCAGCACCGAGTCACGGCATTCGTGATCAAGGAAATATTCCGGATCGGAATAGTATTTTTCCTTGACTCTGCGGCAGGAGAATTCACAGTAGTTTTTCCAGGCCTCCGATTCTTCAAAGATCTTTCGGATCTTCTTCTGATTGTCGGAATGTTCCACGGCATATTCCAGCAGCAGCTCATCCATGATGCCGCCGCCGAGCGCCACTTCACCGCCGGTGCGCATCTCCACTTCCTTTCCGTGATTGATATAGGCAAAGTCGGTGGTGGAAGAACCGATATCCACTACCAGCATCGGTCTTGATAGGATATCATAGCCGATCTGAAGGTGTTTGGACTGACAGGCGGATACCAGTGCGGCTCTTGATTCGGAAATCACCTTGACAGGCGGATAGCCGACCCGCTCAAAAATACCGCGGTAGCGCTCTCTGTCGTTTCGGTTCCAGCCGGCCGGGCAGCCGATATAGAAACAGGATTCTTCATCATTCCGCAGAAGGTCGCCGCTGCCGTACAGTTCGCCAAGCACGCCGGCAGAAAAACTGCGGATGTCATTTTCAATGGAAGGGTCTTTCAGAAAGTGTGACTTGAAGCGCAGCCTGCGTTTTTTCGCACCTTTTGCATAGCAGGCGTTTTCGCCGATCAGCAGGGTTCCGTCAGAAAGCACCGCATAGGCGGTTATGAAACTGCGCACGCCTTCTATCTCAAGAATGGAAGGAGGAATATCGCTGTTTTTTTCCAGCAGGGCGACGGCGGATTCCGCATCGCCTAAATCAAATCCGTAAAAACGCTTCATACCCAGTCTCCAGATACAATTCCTTTCTTCAGAAGCTGACCGTTTTTCAGCAGGGCAGGGCGGATCGTTTCCCGCTTCTCACCCGGTATCACATCAAAGTAACTGCGGTATTCATCGCTGTAATCCATCATTTCTATGCCTTTCTGATGCAGGTAAAAGGGAACTTTGGAAATCTGATCAAGGGCGTATTCTCCGTCTTTTGCATTCAGTGCCTCGAGCAGATCGCTGTACAGCGAGAGATCACTGGAGCTGCCGGCAGAGGAGGCCTGCTTTTCTTTCTGTGTTTCTTCAATCCGCTTATCTGCGGCCGCATCATTGATATTCCGGTCCGCCACCAGCATCACCGCGTGCAGGGTGCGGTAGAGCTTCTCCGCATCGACCCTGTTTTCCGCCTTCAGCTGCCTGTCGCTGTAGGAAGCTTTCTTCGTTCTGTAAAATAACAGTCCGGAAAAGAACAGACAGACAAGACCTGCCGCAAACGCAACGGCGATCGCCGGTGTTTCGAAAACCCGGTTCAGTGTTTCTTCCGGTCCGGCGAGAACAGCGATCGAAACAATGGCCAGACAGATGCCTCCCGCCATGAGCAGTATTGCGGGCAGCCGGACGTTCTTTTTCTCTTCGCTGATCAGTTTTCCGCCGGCTTCCCAGATCTTTGTGTCGCCGACACAGTCAATGATGGGAGAAGTCATGCGGGCGGTCTGCAGAATCATCGCTGCGCATCTGCGCTCATAGTCGGTTTCACAGTGTTCGTTATATTCATACAGCAGCCGGTCATATTCCGATTCAACGACCGCTGTGGCGCGCTCCGGGGTGCCGGCCTGCCTGAGGGATGCGATCAGGCGCTCCCTGTCTTTTTCAAGGATTTCCTGTAAGCTCATAATAATTTCACCTTATCTCCAATCCAGGCTGCAGAGATTCGTTTCAGTCTTCTCCATTATACAAACTGCAGGCGGAAGAAGCAGACCGGATTTCTGATGTGAGTCAACACGAAGGGCCGAAGGAAGGCAATCACCTGCAGGTTTCTTTCAAACCGCATGTAAACGTCGTATAATCGGTATCGCGAAACGGAGAACGTATGTCAGAAAACAGTAACAGCTCGAATGAAGCACAGTATACGATGAAGACCGATGAAGCACTGGCAGCCCTTGGCGAAGTGTATTACCGCGGGATCGGGACCCCGTGTGATTATCATCAGGCATTCCGGTATTACCGCAAGGCGGCTGATCTTGGGAACCCCGCTGCGCTGAGACGGCTTGGCAACTGCTATGAAGAAGGGCGCGGAACAGAGGTGGATCAGGAAGCGGCGCTGAACTGCTATGAAAGCGCAAGCGCAAAAGGTGATGCGCTGGCAACACTCAGGCTCGGCGATTTCTACAAAGACGGATTTGCCTCGTTTATCACAAAAGACAACGCGAAAGCGGCGAACTGCTATCTTGCGGCATTGCAGCAGGCAATTCAGAATATGGATGCGTGGGGCGCGGCCGATATTTATCTGCGGGTCGGTGATATCATGCGGGAAGGCATCGGGGTGCCGAAAGATCTTGAAAAAGCGCTTGAATTCTACAACGCAGCGGCAGATCTCTATCTTCAGCGGATGGACTCCGGTGATTCCGACAGTGAAGCACTGATGGAGCAGGCAGAAGAAGGGGCAGATTTCTGCGCAGACGCCCTCGGTTATCCGAAAGATTTGGGAAACGAAGGGTTTGAGGCGTGAAAAAGCATAAAAAAGTATTGTGCTTTTTAAAAGTTATGGTATTATGAATTAGCTGTCTGAGGGATAGCAGTTGCAGGAATACTCAAGTGGTTGAAGAGGCAGGCTTGGAAAGCTTGTAGACCTGTAACAGGGTGCCAGGGTTCAAATCCCTGTTCCTGCGTGAGAAGAAAAGAAGTTCTGTAAGTTTCATACAGAGCTTCTTTTTTTGCGTCTGGACAGCTGGTTCGTACGGTTCTCAGACGGAAGAAACAGGCAGGAAACGGATTTTTGGGATGGGCGGGAGGAAGTTCATATCAATTCTTTCGGATTCAGAGACACCCCCTGCTCAAAAGTAGTGGTTCACCAGTCAGTTTGCCCGCAGAAAGAGACACAAATGTGGTAAAATCTGAACCATGATAGACCATATCGATTTTAGATTCCGCGGAAAGCGTTATCGCCTTGAGCCGATCGGAGTTGCGGCCCTTGGCCTGATATTACTTGTTGTTTTTGTCATGACAATCACGGTTCTGAGGTTTTCCAAATCCGAAAACAGCAGACCTGATCTGGAGGTCAGCGTGCCTGACGAGGGACCGGAAGAACCCTATGACGCCACCCAGGGCGTTCTTGACAAGAAGAAATACGACGGCACCGTGCTGGAGGAAACACCGGACGGCGGCGCTGATTATCTTCATGGCACACTGTTTCTCGGAGATTCCAATACGGCACGGTTTCTGACCGTAACGAATCCAGATACCAGTGAGACCTTCTCGACGATTGAGAATACGATCGGGGTAGTCGGACTCGGGGTAGATGGAATCGGGTATTTCCCGTGCATGGATTTTTCAACCGGAAGATTTACGATGCCGCAGTCTGTTGCGATTCTGCAGCCGGAGCGCGTCATCATTACAATGGGAACGAACAATCTGAGCGGCACTTCAACGGAGACAGAAGATTTTACCAGCCGGTATGCGGATGGGATCCGTCAGATTCAGAAAGCATATCCTTCGGTGGATGTGATTGTGAATGCAATTCCGCCGATTTCCCGTCACTGCAATTATGTCAATGTGAAAATGGTACAGATCGATGCATATAACGATGCACTTGCGAAGATGTGTCAGGACAATGAATGGAAGTTTCTCGACTCGGCAGAAGTGCTGAAGGATCCAAAGACCGGATATGCGAAAGACGGATATATGATTGCGGACGGACTTCATCTGTCGGAAGAAGGCCTGAAAGTTCTGTTTGATTATATCCGCACACATACCTGGATCACGGAAGATGACCGGCCGATTCCGCTGAAGGAAATCCCGCGCATCATCGGCGTGCCGGAAGGCCTGATCAAGACTGATCCGCTGACCGATGATAAGTATCAGGAAGATCCGTCTTCCGCTTCCTTTGAACCGACCCCGGATCCGCAGATCACAGATGTACCGCTGCCTTCTGCAGTGCCGACGGAGACACCGGCAGAAACCCCGGAACCGACTCCGGAAGAGGAAGATGACCAGAAACCGACCCCGACCCCGACGCCTGCACCTGTCCCGACAGAAGACCCGGAAGAGACAGCCTGCACACTGAGCGGCGGATACTGGAGTGCAAATACCAGATCCTGTGTCTGTCCGATCGGCATGACGCTGGTCAATGGCGCATGTATGGTTGCGCCGACCGAGATTCCGCTTCCGAGCGATGAACCGACGCCGGAACCGACCGCAACGCCGGAACCGACCGCAACGCCGGAACCGACCGCAACGCAGGAACCGACTGTAGTTCCGGAACCGACTGTAGTTCCGGAACCGACTCCGGTTCCAACGGCTGAGCCGGAACCGATTCCGACTGAAGAACCGGTTAATAATCCGGTTGGCCGTGTTCTGATGATTCTTACCCGTCTGATCGGCCGCTGAACTGCGGCCGGTTTTTTTACGCTTTTCGGAAAGGCTTCATCGTTTTGCGGGCAAAGGGATATAATAAAAGGCAGGTGTACGCAGAATGAAAATTGCACATATATCAGATCTGCATCTCGGCAAAGTCGTGAACGGCTATTCCATGATTGAGAATCAGCGTCATATTCTTGCCCAGATTGCAGATAAAGTAATCAGAAAAGAAGTGGATGCGGTCTTCCTTGCGGGAGATATTTATGATTCTCCGGTTCCGGAAGCGGAATCAATGGAAGTGCTGAATGAATTTCTCTCTTCGCTCATGAAAGCAAAGATCGATGTTTTCATGATTGCCGGCAATCATGACCGCGGGGACCTGATCGACTACGGCGCGTCCCTGCTGGAAGCGATGGATATACATGTATGCGGCAAGTGGAAGGGGAAGATGGAATGCGTGGACATGCTGGACCGGTATGGTCCGCTTCATGTCTGGTGTCTTCCGTATGTCACGCCGCAGGCAGTCAATCGGTATATTGATGACCCCCGCAGAAAAGCGAATACATTTACCGATGCGGTCCGTTATGCCTTAAGCACGGCAGACAAAGATCCGAATGAGCGCAATGTGCTGATTGCGCATCAGTATATTGAAGGAGCGGTCGTAACCGCGGAGGGATCCGAAGATTATCTGTCACTTGCCGGTGAAATTGTAAGTGCCTCGGCATTGAAGGGGTTTGACTATGTGGCGCTCGGGCATGTGCATACCGCACAGGCAGTGGGAGACAATACAATCCGCTACTGCGGTGCCCCGCTGAATTATGCGATATCCGAAATCGGACAGGAACGTTCCTTTACCCTGATCTACCTCGGGGAAAAAGGTTCGATCCGGATCAGTACGGTTGCGCTGGAACCGCTGCGGCCGATGGTCAGACTGAAGGGAAGCTTCCTTTCGCTGATGGATCAGAAGATGATCGACCGCTGGAGTGATCAGTATGTCAGTATCGTGCTGGAGGAAGAAAAAGAAATACCGAATGTGATCAACGTACTGAAGGAGAAGTATCCGTATGTGATGACGGTCTCCTATGCGGATGGACGCGTCCGGCTGGAAGGTACGACGGAGACGCATACGGAGATCAATGAAGGCGTTCTGACGCAGGTGCGTGAACTGCGTTTAAAGGAACCCAATCAGCTCTTTGCGGAGTTCTATGAGCTGCGCAATGAGGAAGCGATGACACAGGAACAGAAAGACTATGTTGCCTCTGTGATCAAAGAGGCGTTCGGGGGAGGAGAGAATGAGACCGGTTAAACTGAGTATTTCAGCGTTCGGATCCTATTCCGAGCCGACGGAAATTGATTTTTCAAGATTCAATGATCACGGTCTGTATCTTGTGACCGGTGATACCGGCGCCGGCAAGACGGCGATCTTTGATGCAATTACCTTTGCCCTGTACGGACGTTCCTGCACGGAAGGCAGAAGCGTGGATATGCTCAGAAGCCAGTATGCGCCGGAATCGGAAAAGACATACGTCATCATGGATTTTTTATTTGGCGGGGAACGGTATCATATTGAGCGCAGTCCGGAGTATGACTATGAAAATGTCAATCCGAACGGAACGGTACGGCGTGTGCACCATGCCGAGGAGGCAAGGCTGTTCGGACCGCGCGGACTGATCTCCAACGGACCAAAGCAGACCGGACGGGCAATCCGGGAACTGCTCCGGTATGATGCGGATCAGTTTTCCCAGATCGCGATGATCGCACAGGGAAAGTTTCTGGAACTTCTGACGGCAGATACGCTTCGTCGCAATGAGATTTTCCGGCAGCTGTTTCATACCGATCCGTATCTGACGATTCAGGAAACGCTGCGGCGGGATGAAAAACGTCTGACGTCCAGAATCGCTGAGCTGAAACATGATGCAGGGCTTGCCATGGCTTCGGTTCAGTGTGAAGCGGAAAGCCCGCTGTCTGAAAAAACAAAGGCGATGATTTCGCTGAAGGATGAAGTACGGCCGTATGAAGCAGTCCTGCTGGTTCATGATATTCTGCTGAATGATCAGAATGAGCTGAAAGAAAAAGAACAGGCGATTGCGGAAACGGAAGAAAAACAGAATCAGCTGAATCAGAAGATTGCCCGCGGAGAACAGATTCTCCAGCTGTTTGAAGTATATAAAAAGGCGGAAGCGCGTCTGCCGGAGCTTGGGGAGCTGAACAATCAGGCATATGCATCGTTCTATGAACTGACGGACAAGCTGGAAGTCGGCCGGATTCGCCGTCTGAAAGAGACGCTGGCAGGAATTGAGCGGTCACTGCCGAAGTTCCATGAATATAACCGGCTGCGTGATCTTTCCGTTCAGTCAAAAGAAGAGTCCGAACGGCTGGCGGAAGAAGCCCGGGGGATGGAGGAAGCGATTACCGAAGCCCGGCTCGCAATTGAACAGGAACAGGCGGAAGCGGATTCGCTGAAGGGAACAGATGTAACACTGGTGAAAGCGGAAGAACATGTCCGGGAGATCCGCCGCGGGATTGTCATCTATCAGCGGGCAGCGGAACGTTATGACGATTACCGGGAAGCGGTAAAGAATTATGATGACACGGTAGAGCAGCTGAAACAGGAAAATGCACGGTATCACCGGCTCTCGGAAGAATACCACGCCATGCTGGGGGCGTATCTTGCCGGCCAGGCAGGAATCCTTGCGGAACAGCTGTTTGACGGAAGACCATGTCCGGTCTGCGGCTCCACCGAGCATCCGGATCCGGCAGTCAAATCGATCGGTACACCGGATGAAAACCGTCTCCATGATGCGGAAGAGAATATGAATGCGGCGAGAGAGTCTGCTGAGAAGGAAGCCCGCCGTGCTCATGCGGCAAAAGAACGGATCGGCCTGACCAGACAGGAAGCGGAAGCCGCATTCCGGGAAGCAGAGGTAACGTCGCTGTCGGAAGATGCGATGAATTCGATCCGCCGCAGAGAAGAACTGCTGAGCAAGGCAAGGGATACAGCGGAAGCGGAAATTGCCGGTTACCGGACCCGTGCGCAGCGTCTGAAGGATCTGAATATGAAACTGCCGATGCGGCAGATGGAATATGATGAGCTGATTCAGAAACAGACCGATCTGATGCACCGGAGCGAAGCGATGAAGGGAAAATCAGAGTATGAGCTGCGGAGTGCAGAACAGATGCGCAAGGATTTCCCGTTTGACCGGGAAGAGACTGCCCGTAAGCAGTACAAGGCGATCAGCACCGATCTTGAAAACTATCAGATGGATTACCGGGAACGCAAAAAGAAAGCGGAACAGGCACAGCAGAATTACAGTAAAGCAGTGGCTGGCCGGGATGAAATCGTGAAGGCAATTGAAGAAACCGGCGTATATGGCGGGATTAAAGGAGAGCAGAATCTGGTGGTTGAGTTGCAGACTGCCCGTGCGGACCGTGATCGGGCTTCTGAAGAGCTGAAGTCCATGCGGAGCCGTACGGAAACACTGCGGGTGCGGATCGGCCTGAATGAGCAGGCATCCAGACGTCTGGATGAGTGCGGAAAGGTGCTTTCCGATGCGATTGATCGCCGGGTATGGGTCGCAAAACTTGCGGATACTGCAGACTCCGGTGTCGTTAATCAGGGAAAGTTTACTTTGGAGGAATATGTTCAGACAGCCTATTTCGACCGGATCATTGACCGGGCGAATCAGCGTCTGCACTTTCTCTCCGACGGCCAGTATGCACTGATCCGTTCCCGGGCATCCGATCTTCAGCGGCATGAAGCGCTGGAACTGAACGTATCAGACCGCTATACCGGAAAAGAGCGCAGCGTCCGTTCACTCTCCGGCGGAGAATCCTTCCTTGCCTCGCTTGCTCTGGCGCTGGGTCTCAGCGATGAAGTGCAGTGTCAGGCGGGCATCGAAATCGATACGATGTTTGTCGATGAAGGTTTCGGAACGCTGGATCAGGAGACGATCCGGATTGCGATCCGCGTGCTGGAACGGCTTTCCGGAAACCATCGTCTGATCGGAATCATTTCTCATGTGGAAGAACTCCGCAAACAGATTCCGAATCAGATTATCGTTACCAAGCAGCTGAATGAAGACGGAACGCCTTCCGGTTCCCGGGTTGAAATTCATTATGCATAGAACCGCTGTCCTTGCGGCTGCGGCTGCGATCAATCTTGCGGCATTTGTCCTCTATGGCGTGGATAAATACCGGGCAGTCCGCTCTGCCTGGCGGATACCGGAGAAAACACTGATCGCTCTGGCAGCCTTTGGCGGAGGCGCAGGTGCGTATCTGGCCATGCGGCTGTTTCATCACAAGACAAGAAAACCGCTGTTTGCGATCGGTGTGCCGCTGCTTGCACTGCTCTGGCTTGCGATATTCGCTGCCGTTCTGAAACGCAGTCCGGCAGGCTGAACAAAGCGGTATCGGAAACAAAGAAAAAACTGACTCAGGCCGGATTCATTACGGCAGCGGGTCAGTTTTCTTGCGGAGACGGTTCCTGTGTTCTGCTGAGCAGGATGATCATGAGAAAGATCAGGAAAAAGCCGAACACATCCGCAATGTGAACCGGCTGCTGAAAGAACAGTACACTGATCACAGCAGCGGTAAGCGGTTCAAAGAAACTGTAGAGAATGCTTCTTTTCGGACCGATCAGACGGACGCCGCTCATATAGCAGGGAAACGCAAGCAGATTTCCGACGATGATCACAAACAGAATTCCGGCAAGCCCCGACGGGGTTATGACAGCCGGTATGGTCCAGCTTCGAAATGCCAGCGCAAACAGAATCGAACCGAGCAGAAATGCCCATCCCTGCAGTAATACTACCGGGTAAACGGAGAGCAGACGCTTTGGGTGAACGTTGTAGATCGTGACGCAGACTGCGGAGAGAATTCCGGTCACAAGCGCTTCCGGCGGGATTGCAAGATGGGTGAGGCTGCCATGCGTGCTGAGCAGAAATACACCTGCCAGTGCCAGCGTTACACAGAGCAGATCCTTCCGTGATGGTGCCCGTTTCAATGCGGCACATTCGCAGAGCAGAATCAGAACAGGCGACAGGTCCTGCAGAATCGTTGCGATCGCGGCAGAAGAAAGCTGAATCGTAAGAAAATAGAGAAACTGGCACATCGATACGCCAAGCAGGCCATAGATCAATAGATCAATCCGGTCTCTGCGGCTGCACCAGGGCTTCAGCACAAACGTTCCGTATCGCAGGAAACAGTACAGAAGCAGCAGAATTCCGGCTGCGCCGAGACGAACCGGCACCAGCCAGCGCGCATCCATATGTTCTGCAGTAAACAGATATTGCCCGACAGACCCGGAGAGGCCCCAGCAGATCCCGCCAAGGGAGGTGAGAAAGGCACCGGTGAGGGCACGGTTATTTTTTTGCATACCGCACTATTCTAGCACTCGGAACACAGAAGGTGCAGGACAGAATTCTCCGCACTTGAAGATATGAAATGCGGGAAATACAATAGTCATTAGTGTTTTACGAAAGGAGATCGGGATGACAAAGGAAGAACTTGCAGTGCACCTGAAGCACACCGGCTTCAATTGCGCACAGTCTGTGCTCTGTGCATTTCAGGAAGAAAGCGGGCTGAGTGAAGAAGTACTGAAAAAGGCAGGAGCTTCCTTCTGTGCCGGAATGGGCGGAATGAACGGAACCTGCGGCGCGCTTGTGGCAGCGGAACTTCTGCTGGGACTATGCCGGTATGAAGGAAAGCCGCTGCTCAAAGACGCAGAAGCGATTTACGATCGCTTTGCCCGGAAATGCGGGGCAACGATCTGCCGGACACTGAAGGGGGCAGATACAGGATTGGTTCTTGCGGACTGCGATACGTGCGTAAAAGAGGCTGCGGCGATCGTTGCGGAGCAGGTAATCGGAGGCAGTGAAGAAACAGAAGAAGGAAATGAATCTGTTTTCTTACGGGAACATTCCTGATCTGATAAAATCTGATAACGTCAGTACTACACTGGAGGGATTTGGTTATGGCAAAACAATACAGTGCATTTGATGAACTTCCTCAGGGAGAGGCAAGTGAGCATATTACGAAAGGACTGGCAGTTCTTGAAGGCGGTGCCTGGCGGGGCATGTATACTCAGGGTGCGCTGGATGCGATGATGGAAGAGGATATCAATCTTTCTGCGACGATCGGCACATCGGCCGGCGCAATGAGCGGCATGAGCTATGTTTCCGGGCAGATCGGCCGCAGCGTGCGTCTGAATCTCGCTCACCGGCATGATTCCAGCTATACCGGTTCAAAGGCAGTTCTGAAGGAACATGGGGTGACCGGTTTCAGATATCTGTTTTTTGAACTCGGAAAAGAGATTCCGCTGAATGCGGAGCGGTTTTTTAATCCGAACCGGCGGTTTATCGCAACCGTGACAAATATCGAAACGGGAAAGCCGGAATATATGGAAAAAGGAAAGTGTTCGGACATCTTCCGGGCGATTCAGGCAAGTGCTTCGGTTCCCTATGTATCAGAGCCGGTGGAAATTGACGGAAAGAAGTATCTGGACGGGGGAATTGCCGAGAAGATCCCGCTGGACTGGGCACTGGCTCAGCCGGAAGAAAAGAAGATCATTATCCGTACGCGGGACCGTTCCTATCGCAGGCCGCTGAAGGCGAAACATCGTGCAGCCTATCTGGAATACGGAAAGCGGTATCCGGCGCTGGCAAACGATCTGTATGAGGAATCCGTGCATTACAATCTGCTTCTGAACCGGATTGAGCAGCTGGAAAAACTCGGAAAGGTATTTGTTCTGTATCCGAGCCGTCCGGTCACGATCTCCCGCTTTGAGGGAGACGTCGAAGAGCTCGGCGCACTGTACTGGCTTGGGTATCGCGACGCAAAAGACGCAGCCAGGGCAATGAAGGAATATCTGAAACGATGAGCACCCTCCGGCAAGAGACGGCGAACGCTCCGGAAAGCAGCCGTCAGTGGTTTGTGCAGGGAATGAAGGATGCGGTTCCGGTCGGGCTCGGTTATTTTGCGGTTTCCTTTGCCCTTGGCATTACGATGAAGAATGCCGGGTTACTTCCGCTGCAGGGCTTTCTGATCAGTCTGCTCAACAATGCCAGTGCAGGGGAATATGCCGGAACGGCAATGATCGCAGCCGCCGCTTCCTATCTGGAGACGGCATTGATGGTGCTCGCGGCAAACGCGCGATATACGCTGATGAGCACTGCATTTTCCCAGAAGTTTTCGGAGAAAACAGCGATGATCCATCGCTGGATTATCGGCTTTGTGCTTACGGATGAACTGTTTGCCCTCGGCGTCAGGCAGAAAGGATACCTGGTGCCGGCATATTATTACGGTATGATGAGTGTTGCGATGCCGGGATGGGCGTTCGGCACGATGTTCGGCATTCTGTTCGGGGCGCTTCTGCCGTCCCGGATTGTCAGTGCACTGTCCGTAGCGCTGTTTGCGATGTTTCTGGCAGTTATCATTCCCCCGGCAAGACATAATCCGGTGATCCGGAATGTGGTGCTGGCAGGCTTTGCGCTGAGTTTTCTCTCCACTGTGCTGCCGGGTATCCGGGCGCTTTCGGAAGGCGTGAGGATGATCGGACTGACTGTTGGCATCGCTGCAGCGGCTGCGTTTCTGCATCCGGTTAAGGAGGAAGAACAATGAGCCGTGTAACGATCCAGATCATTATCATGACCCTGGTCACCTATATGACCCGGATCATTCCTCTGACGCTGATCCGAAAGCCGATTCAGAATCAGTTTGTGCGGTCGTTTCTCCATTATGTACCATATGTCTCGCTTGCGGTCATGACCTTTCCGACCATGATCTATGCGACCAGTTCGCTGTTCAGCGGAATCCTTGCGTTTGCGGTCGGCCTGTTTCTCACCTGGAACAATGCAAGTCTGCCGAAAACCGCTGTCGTCTGCTGTCTGACCGTACTGATTGCGGAACTTCTTCCGCTGTGACATTCTGTCTGAAAATGAAAATGGCTCTGCAGAGGCAGAACCATTTTTTTGCGTCAGCTTCAGCGCAGTCTGTGTACGGCGGAAGAAAAGAGACTGAAGTCCGGATTGAAGCGATCGTGAACTGATGTCACTTCTTCACTGAACGGATTGGAGAATGTGATGGTATCTGCCCACAGGCACATATTGCGGAATTTCTCTGAAGGAATTCCGTAAAGCGGATCGTTGATGATCGGATGACGGTTGCCGGACAGATGAACGCGAATCTGATGCGTCCGTCCGGTGAGCAGATGACAGCGCATGAGCAGAAAATCTTTCTTTCGGTCAAGAACCGTTACTTTCGTAAGCGCTTCTTTTCCGGTGGAAGAGAACCGGTATCTGCCGTTCACATGACGGTCCCGGCCGATTTTCTGATTGTAGGTAAGCTTCTGCCCGGCATGGCCTTTTCCGGCAGTGACCGCAAGGTAATCCCGCTGAATGTTCTTTTCTTCCAGCTGCGCGTCATACCACCCCTGCAGAAGGGGAATCTTGACAAACAGTACAAGGCCTGTGGTTTCTCTGTCAAGACGGTGAATATAACGCACCGGGCTGCTGATGCCGTGCGAGAGCTGATACGCAGCCGCCATGGACGCAAGGCAGGTCGGATCATCCGGATCATGAACGATGATTCCAGGGTCTTTATGTACGATATACACGAAGTCATCTTCATAGATGACGCGGGCTTCCCGTTCTGCCGGAGCGTAATCGACTTCCTGTGCTTCCAGACGGAAGTCCAGCCGGTCTCTGGCATGAAGGATGTCAGAGGGAGCGGCGTCTGTCCGGTTCAGCGTCAGGGCGTGTGTCTGAAAGAGCTCGAAGCGTTTCGGGCGGGAAATATGAAGCTGTTCAAGAAATTCTGTCAGCGGCATCGCTTCCGTTTCTTCCGGAAGCGTCAGGCTCAGCCGGCCGGTTTTTTTTTCATAGGATATGTTCATTGTTGTTTTCCTTTTTTCTGGTCTGTTTTTTCTGCGGATCTGACTTTGTCTGTTTTGTGGAAGCGGAGCGGTTTCTGCGGCGGCGCCTGGAAGGGGTGCGGTCGCTTGTGCCGCGGCGCGTGAGAACCGTAACGGATTCCACATGCGGTGTATTGGGAAACAGGTCGAATGGGATGACGGTTCTCAGCTCAAATTCCTGTTTCAGATCACGGATATTCTTTGCCAGGGTCGAAGGGCTGCAGGAGACGTAAATGATTTTCTTTACGCCTGACTTCAGAATCGCGTCGATCATCGCATCATCCATTCCCGATCGCGGCGGATCGGCAAGCAGAATATCCACCTCCCGTTCCGCGGACAGTGCTTTCAGCCCCTGAGCGGAATCCGCACACCGGAAGGTCAGGTTCGGGACGCGGTTGAGCGCTGCAGTTTCATTTGCATTCTCAATTGCCTGAGGCACCGCTTCAAACCCGAATACCTTTCTTGCCTTGTCTTTTACCATGAGGCTCATGACGCCCACGCCGCAATAGCATTCCGCCAGAACGCCGCATGGATCTACCTTATCGGCAGCGGTCTGATACAGCGCTTCCGCCTGGGAAAGATTCAGCTGGAAGAAGGATTCGGGTGACAGACGGATCTGAAACCCATGGAACGGCACGGTCACGGTTTCACTGCCATAGAGCACAGCTGATGCGGAGCCGAAGATCTGCGGGGTATTGCGTTCGGTATTGACGGACTGCACGATGGATTCCACTTCCGGAAGTAAGGAAAGCTTGCGGATCAGTGTTTCCGGCAGCTGGTCTCTGCCGGTGATCAGTGCGATCGTAACGACAGGCTCAATTCTCCGCATCACAAGATAGCGCAGGCCGTGTCCGCTGTCATAGGCGGAAATATGTTCTTCTCTGAGAATGGCAAGCACGGTCTTGCGCAGCTGCTCCAGCTTTCTGTCATGAACCGGACAGTCTTCGATCGGCACGAAGATGTTGGTGCCGGTTTTATACATGCCGGTGCAGAGGCGGCCGTCGACTTCCTTCACAGGAAGCTTGAAGGAGCTGCGGTAATAAAGCACAGCGGAAGAAGGACGGATGTCACGGACAAATTCTTCCCGCACATGGGCGTATTTCCATAAGGCTTCGGTTAACAGGAGCCGTTTCTGATTCAGCTGTTCATGATATTTCATTTCGATCAGAGGACAGCTTCCGCAGGGGGCAGGACAGGCAGAGTCTCTCCGGCAGGAAGCAGGAGAAATGATTTGCTTCTTTCTGCCCTTTGCATAACGCTCATTTTCTTCAAGGAGTTCAATTTCCGCAATATCGCCGGGAAATGTGCCGGGAATGAAAACCGGCTTCTGATTCAGGTAGCCGATTCCTTCACCGTTGATTCCGGTTTTCCGGATTTCAAGTTTCATAGGTTTACCTCAGGAACGCAAGGTTCGGGTCGGAAGCGAAGCTGTCAAGCGAATAGATGAAGTATACATCCGGATCTCCTTCCAGCAGATCGCTTGCCGGGGCGTGATAATAACGCAGGTCAATCAGCGTCAGATCTTCATATTCACAGATGAGATACGGAACCAGAATATGTGAATAGCTGTCCTTGATCAGGATTGCTTTCTTTCCGTTTCCGATATCGGTGTGAATATCTTCTCTTGCGTGATTGCCGTCGACATAATAGGTATATCTGTCTTTTTCTTCCAGCCGTTTCGGACTGTAAACACCTTCCAGAACGGTACCGTCATCGACGGTCACTTCCGCCTGAACCGGCTGAACCGGCGTGATCTTTACAATCGGATCGGGTGCTGTCCAGAAAGCACCGGATTTGGAATACATTGTACCGGTAAATCCGTCACTGACCTGCTCATAGACAAAGTCTTCCGGTTCCTTGCCAAGCGCACTGCGGCAGATTGCCTGGTAGCCAAGATAGGCACCTGCTTCATTCCAGTGATGGTCTGTCCGGTAATAGAGCGAAGCGTCGACAGGCATGGCGCAGTCAATCGGCTCTGCTTCGTTCAGCGAGGCATAGATCTTCGCAAGCAGAGCAGGCTGATCGATGTCCTCTGAGCCAAATGGCAGGGTGTCCTGTGCGCCATAGGCAGCAGTGGGCACCAGCATGACGTACGGCCGCAGCTGATGGTCCTGCGCAAAGCGGTTGACCTGATCGATATTGGAATTCAGTGTGGTTTCATCCACCTGTGCAAAGCGTCCGACGAGCCGGTCGCCTGCAGCGTAGTAGATATCGTTGTTTTCAATGGCAAGGGAAGCTCTTCGAAGGCCGGATTTCAGTTCAATCCAGAAGTCACGGAATACAAAGTGATCGCTGAACCAGGATTCAAAGTCATCGTCAAATTTTCCGCCGAAGATATGCTGTACGGAAAGCTCGGGTGCTTTTGCCAGCGTGCGGTTTTCGTTCCAGCTGACGGATGCTTTGGGCGCAAGGAGATTCAGAACGGTCAGAATACCGATGTAGGCAAGAAAGCAGGCAATCGTAAGCGATGAAAGAAAACTTTTCCTTAATTTGCGTTTCATAGGTGAACGTTATCCTTTTTCTAGAACCGGAAGTAAAGGAACGGATTGTACGAGGCGTCCACAATAAACGCGGTACATGCCGCAAGTCCGAGCACGGTAAGCACCGGAACGAACAGTTCGGAATTTCCTTTTTTCAGGCTGCGGAATCTGTCCCGTACAAACGGGGTAGCACCAAACGCGCAGCACAGCAGCAGCGTGATGTTGTCGCGCACATAATACAGCGTAAATCCGTTCGCAAAGGAGCCGGCTGCGCCGAACATTGCGCCGATGAAGCGAAGTCCGCTCCGGATATCGGTATTGGCGAAGATTACCCAGTTGAGAATGACAATCAGCATCGTATAGACATGTCCGATCCATCCGGGTGCGTTCTGCAGATGCTTCAGGAGAAACAGCTTTTCAAAGATCAGTACAATTCCGTAGAGGACGCCCCAGAGAATGAAATTCCACGATGCGCCATGCCAGAATCCGGTCAGCAGCCAGACGATCATGATATTCATGATCTGGCGGCGGAAGCCGCATCGGTTGCCGCCGAGCGGAATGTAAACATAATCGCGGAACCAGTAGGACAGCGACATATGCCAGCGGCGCCAGAATTCGGTAACAGACTTGGAGATATACGGATAGTTGAAGTTTTCCAGAAAATCAAAGCCGAGCATTTTGCCAAGACCGATCGCCATATCGGAATAGCCCGAGAAGTCATAATAGATCTGAAACGTATAGCAGATGGCGCCGATCCATGCGGTGAGCGCGCTCTGAGAAGCAGCGGGGAGGGCGGCGATTGATTCGTAGACCTGACCGGCGTTGTTTGCGAGCAGTACTTTCTTGCATAAGCCGACCATGAAGCGCTGTACGCCTTCATAAAACATTTCGCCGGTGATCTGACGGTGATTGAGCTGTTTTGCGATATCCGTATAGCGGACAATCGGCCCGGCGATCAGCTGCGGAAACATGCATACATAAGCGCCGAAAGAGACAAGGCTCTTCTGCGGATCGGTATCGAACCGATACAGATCGATCGGATAGGACATGGTCTGAAATGTATAGAACGAGATGCCGATCGGCAGTCCCAGCCGCAGCGGGTGAAGAAAGGTCAGCCCGAGATGACTGAGATTCTCTGCGAAAAAGTCGTAATATTTGAAAAAGCCGAGCAGCGCAAGATTGAATACCATGCACAGGATCAGCGCATGCTTTGCCTTCTGCCGGTCTGTTTCCCGAAAACGTGCGATCCGGTTGCCGAACAGCCAGTTGATGATGATTGAGGCGATCATGATCATCACATAGACAGGTTCGCCCCAGCCATAGAAAAACAGGCTGACGATCAGCAGCACCAGATTGCGCCAGCGCATCGGAACAAGAAAATAGACCGCAAGCACGATCGGAAGATATGCAAATAAAAATGTCAGACTGCTGAATACCATAGAATGAAAATCCGAGGCCTATTATATCAATAACCAACCGGAAAAAACAGGCGGAAACGCTTTCCGAAAGACGATCACAGATGATACGATTGCACCGGTGAGGGTAAAGATGAAACAGAAGAGAAATTTTCCGTCTGCCACTGTGACGAAAAAACAGGAGGCTTCCCTGAAAAAAGGACATCCGTGGGTTTTTGAAGATGAGATTACGAATTGTCCGGAAGGAATTGAAAACGGCAGTCTGATCGATGTGTTTTCCCTGAAAGGCAGCTATCTTGGAACGGGGCTGTACAGTGAACATTCGAGGATACGGATCCGTCTGCTGGATATGAATGCGAATGAAACATTCGGGGATGCGTTTTTTGTGCGGCGTGTCCGGTATGCGATGGAATACCGCTATACCGTGATGAAAGAGGATGTTTCTGCCTGCCGGCTGATTCACGGAGAAGCGGACGGACTGCCGGGAGTAACGGCAGACCGCTATAATGACCTGCTTGTCTGCGAGATTCTCTCCTATGGAATGGAACAGCGCAAACAGGTGATATATCAGGCAATGATGGACTTCCTGCAGGAAAAAGGAGAGCCGGTGCGCGGTATTTTTGAGCGCAATGAAGGGGAACTGCGCAGGAAGGAGGGCCTTCCGTTATATAAGGGCTGGGCGGACTGCAGCCCGAAACCGGATCCGTCTGCGGTGACCGTGATTACGGAAAACGGCATTCAGTATGAAGTGGATGTTGAAAACGGACAGAAGACCGGGTTCTTTCTCGATCAGAAATATAACCGGAAGGCAATCTGGAGAATTGCGGAAGGAAGAACGGTTCTGGACACCTGCACGCATACAGGAAGCTTCGCATTGAATGCGGCGAAGGCGGGCGCTGTGCATGTGACGGCGGCAGATATCTCAGAGAGCGCGCTGGCCATGGCAGAGCGGAATGCGGAACGCAACGGGCTTCGCGAGAAGATGGACTTTGTCTGTTCGGATGTGTTTGAACTGCTGGACAGACTTCGCAATGAGCCGAAGAAGTATGACATGATCATTCTCGATCCGCCGGCATTTACGAAAAGCCGCAGTACCGTTCACGCCGCAAGAAACGGATACCGCAGGATCAATGCGTCTGCGATGCGCCTGCTGCCGCGCGGCGGCTATCTGGTGACGGCCTCCTGTTCGCATTTCATGCTGGATGCGGCGTTTCAGCAGATGCTGGAAGAAGCGGCAATGGAAGCGGGAGTACGGATCAGGATTGTGGAACAGCGCCATGCGTCGATGGACCATCCGGTTCTGGCCGGGGTTCCCGAAACCTCTTATCTGAAGCTCTTCATTCTGCAGATTGTTTAAACGTACCCGCATATAAGTGCTGAATACAGTGATAAAATCATCGCTTGTGAAATAATTCGTAATTTTAATTAATGGGCATTCTGTGCTATAATAACTATGATTAGCGAAAAAAGGAGGAAAAAGCGCATGTATAATGTCGATGATATCGTCGTGTTCCGCAGAGATGTATGCAGGGTCAAAGGCAGAAAAAAGAGCGATTTTACCGGTGAGATGTGCTATATCCTCGTGCCTTATAACAGTACGGATGATTCTGTTACCATGCAGGTGCCCGTATCCAATAAAGCAGGCCATCTCAGAGATCTGGTAACGAAGGAACAGATCGAGGAGCTGATCCGGAATGCGTCGGCGATTGAAACGCTCGAATCAAAGCCGGCGAATATGAAAAGTCAGTATGCCGCGTTAATGAAAGGCGATTCGCTGGAAGAACTCATCTGTATCATTAAAACATCCTATCTCCGCAATGATGAGCGGATGAGGAACCATAAGAAGCTTGCCAGTATCGATGCGGAGTATCTGGAAAAAGCGGAGAACTTTCTTTATTCCGAGCTTTCGGTTGCCCTTCAGATGAGTTATGAAGAATCAAAAGCATACTTTGAAAAAGCAGTCAGCGATATCCGGAAAGCAGGGATCAAACCGGAATAAACCGTCAGTCAGCGGCAGATTTCGGACGGGCCAGGGTCAGAAACGGCCCGTTTTTTTCTGCCTGCGGGCAGGCGCAGAACCGATCGCAGGTTATAATAGAAGCCGATACTGTTTTTTGGGAACAGAAAAAGGAACAGGGGAGGAAGGATGAAAGCAACGTTCAAAGGCAGAATTGCCCGTGGACTTCTCGCATTCGGGCTGGCAGTATCCGCTGCAGAGCTTCCTGTGATTGCGGAAGAAACGGAAGAACCGATAACTGAAACAGCGGAAGAAGCTGCAGAAACAGAAGAAACAGAAGAACCGCAGGCTGAAGAGGAAACCGGAGAAGTTACGGAAGAAACGGGGGAAGCGGCTGAAGAAGAACAGCCGGAAGAGTCGGAAGACGAAGAGGTGATTGATGAATCGCTTCTGACCTATATTGATCTGGAGCCGGAATATGAAGTGCCGGAATCACAGCGGAACAGCGAGCTTCTGTTCAGTGAACCGCTGGAACCGGCGTATGACGCCCGAAGCGGGCTTCCGAAGGTACGGAATCAGAGTCCGTACGGTTCCTGCTGGACATTTGCCTCGATCGGGGCGCTGGAAGCGGATATGATTCATGACGGAGTTTACGGGAAAGAGGAAATCGATCTGTCCGAACTTCAGCTGGGCTATTTCACCGCGCATAACTATACGGATCCAAAGGGCAATCATACCGGAGATGAGATTAATTACACCGGTACCAGGCATTATCTGGACAACGGCGGCAACGCGATCTTTGCCTATCGGGCAATGGCCGGCATGGTTGGCGCTGTAAACGAAAGCGATGTTCCGTATGACCAGGCAGAGACGCTTGTTCCGGATATGAAGTATGCGGTAAGCAGCGATGCGGTGCAGCTGACAAATGCCTTTATGATTCCCGCAGCCGATCGGGACGGCATCAAACATGCGATCAGGGAACACGGCGGGGTGGCAGCCGCAATGCATGTGCTTGATAGAGACCGGTACTATAACAAAGCAAACAACTGCTATTACTATTACAGTGAAGAACCTTCGACCGACCATGCGGTGATGCTGGTGGGATGGGACGATAACTTTGATAGGACGAAGTTCAACACGGATTTGCAGCCGAAGGAAAACGGCGCATGGCTGGTCCGCAACAGCTGGGGAAAAGACAGCGAATGCTTCAACGGGTATTTCTGGATTTCCTATGAAGATTCCGGTGTCAATAAGTCTGCGGTTGCGGCATATGACGGTACGAAGGAAACTGCGGATCATTGTTATTCCTACGATACGGTGCCGTATCCCGGTACGGTATATCGGGTTAAGACCGGCAAGGCAGATCTTTCGACTTCGTATATCGTGGACGGGAATGAGTGGATTGAACGGATCGGATTTGAGATCGGCAGCGCTGACGCTGATGTGACGGCGGAAGTAAGCGACGGGAAGGAACCGGCAGCCGGAACAGTCCATACATCGTATGCCGGGTTCTATACAATTGTGCTGAACAAGCCGCTGTATATCAGTGAACGGAAAAATGTGACGGTTTCGCTGCACGTGGAATCAGAATCAGGTGCAGAGATTGTCATTCTTGCGGAAGGCAACGGCACGAGCGTAAAAAAAGGCATCGAATATACCGGAGCGACAAGCGGGCCGGGATTTACCCTGAACTCGAAACATTATGAAAAGGACGCCCGTGTCAAGCTGTTTACGAAAGACGGCGAAGGCATCTACGGAACTGCAGTTCATCAGAAGGAAACGATGGAAAAAGGCGTATTTGAAACGTTTGAAGAAGTGAAATTCTATACGCTTACGCCAGGCACGGAAGTAACGCCGATGGTGCGGGATCAGGAAGGATTTACGTCACCGGAGGCACAGAGTGTGGTAATCAGTGAGTCGGGAAAGGAAACGGTAACCTATTCCTATACCAGAAACAGCTATCAGGCAGTCTTCCAGGCCGGTAAATGCATCGAATCCGTGAGCGGAAGCGGCACCTATCTGTTTGAAGCGGAGGTTGAACCGGAAGCGACCTGCAAAACGGGGTATGAAGTAGATCACTGGAGCGAAATAAGCGAAGTGCCGTTCAAAATGCCCGCAAAGAATCTCACGGTCACAGCAGAGGGAAAACCGATCACCTATACGATCAGCTATGATCTCGATGGGGGAAGCGTGTCGGACAAAAACCCGGAAGAGTACAATGTCGAGTCGGATCCGATCACACTGCTCAATCCGCAGAAAAAAGGCTATACCTTCCTTGGCTGGTCGGGAACCGATCTCGAAGGAAATGACAACCGGAGTGTCCGGATTGAAACCGGAAGCACCGGAAACCGGACTTACCGGGCAAACTGGATTGAAACGAGAGTGATGTACCGCATGTATAATCCCAACAGCGGCGAGCATTTCTATACAAAGAGCACGGAAGAACGTGAGAATCTGGTGAATGCAGGCTGGAAGTATGAAGGCGTGGGATTCCGCAGTCCACTGAGTTCCGATACGCCGATGTACCGTCTTTATAACCCGAATGCCGGGGATCATCATTACACCCGCAGCGAGCAGGAAAAGGACAGTCTGATCGCTTCCGGCTGGAAGTATGAAGGCATCGGCTGGTATGCGGATGACAACAGGGGAGTTGCGCAGTATCGTCTGTATAACCCGAATGCGGTTACCGGTTCGCATCATTACACCAGCAATGAAACGGAAAAACAGAATCTCATTGATGCGGGGTGGAAGTATGAAGGCATCGGGTTCTATACCTGCAGATAATACCGATATAAGAAGAATCTGAAAAAACTGCAATCGCGTCAGCCTGAAACACAGCGGCTGGCGCTTTTCAGTTGATGCAGGCGTACCGTATGTGCGGTATATGCTTCGGCAAACAGAAAAACAGCAGAATTTCCTGCTGCTTCTGCTGTTTTGTGAGTAAAGATGGAATAATTTCTGATCAGTATCCGGTTCCGCCTAATTCCCTGTAATGGTTCAGAAACGGGTCACAGATTCTGAGATGCCGTTTCGCAAATTCTTCCTCAAGGCTGTCAATGCGGTTTCTGCTGTTCGAAACCCTGTGCCTGCATGGTATTCCGATTCAATCCGTGCAGTTGGAGAGGATGGTAAGACAAAATCTGAAAATGAAGCGGATTTTGTTTTATAGGTAAAGTTCGGACTGATATAATACAGATAGTTTTTCTGAAAAATGACTCAGACCATTTTTAGAAGGGAAAGGGGTATTGAATGAGCGGAACAATTTTGAAATCACTTCTGGCACTGACTCTTTCGCTCAGTACGTTTGCGGGCAGTGTCTCTGTGCTTGCGGAAGAAACTGCTGAGAATCCGGAAGACGAAACTGCTGCAGAGGAACTGGCATCGGAAGAAATGCCGGAAGAAGCTCCACAGGAAATTCCGGAAGAGCCGGAAACCGAGACGGAGATGGCCGAACTGACAGAAGGTGAAGGCCTGATCCGGGAGATTGAAGCACCGGAAACGGAAGACTTTGAGGCAGAAGAAAAACCCTCGCTTGCGGAAGCGAAGGCGATGTTTCCAGCAGTGCTGCGTGTCCGTGTAAGCGGATCAGAAACGGATGAAGGAGAATGGCTGGACGTTCCTGTCACATGGGAATGCATGGAAGATTACGAACAGGATGACGAACAGTTTGAATTCTATCCGGAATTTGAAGGATATCAGGTAAGCGAAGATGCGGAACTTCCGCTCATGTATCTCTTTGTCGGAGACGGCCTGTACGGTCCTGTTTCGGAAGAAGAGGACGAAGAGGAACTGGATTACGAACTCGAAGTACTGCAGCGGGATGATGATCTGCTCGGCGCATCGCTTCCTTCGAAATTTGATACAAGAGCTGCGCTTCCTGCAGTGCGCAATCAGGGTAAAGAAGGTGCCTGCTGGAGCTTTGCGAACATCGATTCTCTGGAAGCAGATATGATTCATGACGGACTTGCGAATTCGTCGATCGATTTGTCGGAACTGCAGCTTGCATATTTCACTGCTCATACGTATACCGATCCGAAGAACAACCACACAGGCGATACCGCTGCCTATAAAGGCAAGAACCCGAGCTATCTCAGCAACGGCGGAACTGCATCGATGGCATATCGTGCACTGACGAACAATGTCGGTCCGGTCAATGAAACCGATGTTCCGTATTCTGCTGGCTACACTCTGGTTCCGGATATGAAATATGCGGTTTCTTCCAACGTGGCACAGACGGTTGGCGCATATCTGATCAGCCCGAAAGATACAGTCAGTATCAAGGAAGCGATCCGCGATCACGGTGCAGTCAACGCTTCCATGTGGGCAAGAACCGGAAACTGGAGAAGCAAGAAGACCGGTAAGTTATATAAGGTGAGATACAACAAGAAGAACAACTGCTTCTACAGTCAGCTGAATGATACGAATCACCGGGTAATGATCGTCGGCTGGGATGATAATTTCCCTGCCAGCAATTTTACCGCAGGCTGCCGGCCGGCCGGCAACGGCGCATGGCTGGTCCGCAACAGCTGGGGCGAGCAGGGTGACAGTATCCGCGGTTATTTCTGGCTTTCCTATTATGACAAGGGTTTTCTGAACTCTGCCAATGTTCTGGCATATGATGTGACCAAAACACTGTACAACTACTGTTATTCCTATGATTCCGTACCGCTTCCGAACCGTACCTACCGGTTCAGCAGAACCGCAGCCGTCACACAGGAGTACACGGTGGATGCAGGTGAAGTGATCCGGGCGGTCGGCTTTGAGACAGGTTCCCAGAATCTGAATGTCGAGATTTCTGTCTCCGACGGTTCCACCGTTTCCACAGCGGTTAAAAAGACAACGCATACGGGCTTCTATTCGGTGCCGCTGTCACATGCGATCAATGTGACAGAGAAAAAGAAAGTGACGCTTACAATTACCTACACAGGCAGCGGCTCTGTTCGCGTAGTTACGGAAGGTATTGGCAGCGCCAGTTCCAGAAATATCAGGTTTACCGCAGCGATGAGCGGACCCGGATGTAAGATTAACGGGGCTACTTATAAATGTGATGCGCGCATGAGGCTTTATACAACCAAAGGTGCGACGCCGACGCCGACGGTAACGCCGGAACCATCTCCGACTTCGGATACGGTGAATATGTACCGGATGTATAATCCGTCAAACGGAGAACATTTCTATACCGGCAATATGAATGAGCGGACGACGCTTGTGAATGCAGGCTGGAAGTATGAAGGTGTCGGATTCAAAGCGGCGAAGAAGTCCAGTACACCGATGTACCGGCTCTACAACCCGAATTCCGGAGATCACCACTATACGTCAAACGCAAAGGAACGGGACAGCCTGGTTTCTACCGGATGGAAATACGAGGGCATCGGCTGGTATGCGGATGATGCGAAGTCCATACCGATGTACCGTCTGTTTAATCCGAGCGCAACCACAGGCTCGCATCATTATACGAAGAGCACTGCGGAGCGTGACAGTCTGGTAGCGTCCGGCTGGAAGAATGAGGGCATCGGTTTCTACGCCTGCAGGTAACAATTCCCGGAATGGAATAACCAGAATAAAGCGCAGCTGACAGAGGCTGCGCTTTTTTGTGCTCGGTATTACCGGAGAAACTTTATAATAGAGGTATCGTTTTTCGGGAAAGGAAGGAATACATTGAAACATGAATGATTCATTTTTTTATCAGAAAAAAGTATCGCATGCGGTTCTGGCAGCTGCGCTTTCGCTGTCTGCTCTGACAGGCAATGCGGCTGTAATCGCGGAAGAAAGCGGAGAAACGCCTGACGGCGAGATTGCAGAAGAAACACTTCCGGAAGAATCCGCGGAAGAAAGTGAAGAACCGGAAGAAGAAACCGAATCTGAGCTGCAGGAAGTCGCTTCGGAAGAAGGAACGCAGATTCTTGAAATCCGTTCGCCGGAAATGACAGACCTCATCCGTTCTGAAAAGCCGGCGCTGGAAGAACTTCTTTCATCGCTTCCACAGACACTTGAAGTGCTTGCGGAAACCGGCTGGACCAGGGTGAATGTGACATGGAACTGCCTGCAGGATTATGAAGCCGAAGCAGATCAGTACGTTTTTGCGCCGGTTTTTGAAGGTTATACCGTAAACGAAGCGGTTAAGATTCCGCATATCATTCTGTTTATCGGAGAAGTCATTGAAGGCCTTGATGAAAGCGCAGTGACGGATGAGGAGTTTGAAATCGAGTCACCGGAAGATAACGGGCTTCTGTATGCGGCACCCGGAGTGTCCTATGATAACCGGCCAAATCTTCCGGTTGTACGCAATCAGAATTATGACAAGCTTGGCTGGAGCTATGCGGCAATCGGCGCCATGGAAGCAGATCTGATCCATGATAAGAAAGCAGAAAAAACGATTGATTACTCAGAACTGCAGCTGGCTTATTTTTCCTCGCATGATTACACCGATCCCAAAGGCAATCATGCCGGAGATAAGATCGAATACAGCGGTGCCCAGACGTATCTCTCGAATATCGGCAACGGAAAGCGCGCTTACCGGATGCTTGCCAATATGGTGGGACCGGTCTATGAATCGGAACTACCGCTGGAGAAGGGGCCGGGTTTCAGGCCGGATGATAAATATGCGGTTTCTTCCAATGCGGCACAGCTGACCGGTGCGTATCTCATCAGCCCGAAAGCCGCGGATCGAAACTATGTGAAGCAGATGATCATGGACCATGGGGCAGTGACGGCTTCGCTTCTGATCAAGCCGAATAACTACAAGAGTGCCACGAAGGAATATAAAGTGCGCTATAACGCGCTTACCAACGCATTCTATGGCGAGGCCCCGACTGCGGATGCGGCGAAATTTACCGTCGAAGATATCATGCTCGTCGGCTGGGATGATACCTTTTCAAAGGAGAAGTTTACGGAAGGGTGTCAGCCGGAAGAAGACGGCGCATGGCTGGTACGCAACAGCAGAGGACTGGAAGGAGAAGGACTGAACGGGTACTTCTGGCTTTCCTATCTGGACGCAAGTCTTGCGAAGAATTCCTACTTCACTGCATATGATGCCTCAGCAGATCTTTACAGCTATGTCTATTCCTATGATAAGGTTCCGGTTCCAACCGGTACTTATACCTACAGCGACAAAGGCAGCGTAACTGTTTCACAGACCTTCAATGTAACAGAAGGCGAGACGATTCAGGCGATCGGTGTGGAAACCGGATCCGTTAATCTGAAGGTTACCGCGACTGTCACAGACGGGACAAATACTGCGGCTGCCGCACAGCAGACAATCTTTCAGGGATTCTATTCTCTGCCGCTGGACAAGCCGTTCAAAGCATCAGGCAAACCTGTAACTCTGACAGTGACTTATGAAAAGACAGGGAATATCAAGGTTCTGACCGAAATGAAAAAAACCGAAGCACTCGGTTCGATCAGCTATACCGGAGCACTGAGCGGCCCGGGTGCAGATGTGAAAGCCGGTGAATCGACAGCTCATCTTGAATCGGATCTTCGGATGCGCATCTATACCACAGTTGGTGATAAGCCGACCCCGGCTCCGACGCCTTCCCCGACCCCGGCTCCGACACCCGAACCGACTCCGGAACCGGGCAAGATGTTCCTGTACCGGCTCTATAATCCGAATTCCGGTGAACATTTCTATACCAAGAGTATTGAAGAGCGGAAGAATCTGGTGTCCAAAGGATGGAATTATGAGGGGATCGGATTTACGGTGAAGACTAAGACAGATATTCCGGTCTACCGGATGTATAACCCGAATGCGGGAGATCATCATTACACGATGAAGGAAGCGGAAAAAGAGAATCTGATTAAATTAGGATGGAACTATGAGGGCATCGGCTGGTACGCATCCGATAAGACAGATGAAAATGCTGTGCCGACCTATCGTCTGTACAATAAGAACGCAACCGGTGCGGGTTCTCATCATTACACGGTTTATGAAACAGAGCGTGACCAGCTTGTCAAAGTTGGCTGGTCGTATGAGGGCATCGGATTCTATACCTGCAAACGCGTTGGATGATACTGCTTGGACAATTTGAAAGTACGGTAAAAAAACCGTACTTTTTTCTGAGATTGTTCATCTACAGCATGTTTCTCAGCAGTCTTTTCTGATAAAGTTGATACGGAGGGTTTTCATGATGCGATTTTCCAAAGTATTCGTAAGTGCCATCCTGGCATTCAGCACAATCAGCTGGGTTCCTGCTTATGCGGAAGAACAGCCGGAAGATGTACCTGCAGAAGAAGCAGAAACAGAGCTGCCGCCGGAAGAAGAGACAGCGGAGACAGAAGTGATTGAGGAAGAAGATGAGACTGCGGAAGAAGCAGCTGAACTGGAACAGCTGACGGATGAGCAGGGGTATGAATATCAGATTGATGCGGCAGGCGGTGCGGCAATTACCGGATACAGCGGCGGTGAGATCGCTGTGATACCGGAAGTGATCGATTCCCATCCGGTTACTTCCATTACAAAAGATGCGTTCCGCGGATCTTCGATTACAGAAGTTACGCTCCCGAAATCACTGAAGCTGATTGGCAGAGGCGCCTTTGCGGAATGCGGTTCCCTGAAGAAAGTGACTGTTCGATCCACCTATCTGGAAGATCTGCCTGCGGAATCGATTCTTCCGCTGATTGACTGGCAGAGTTCTGTATTCTATCATTCCGGTGCGGAAGAAGGCGTGGAAGTGGTATTCGGTGAAGGCGTGCTCCGGGTGCCTTCCTATCTGTTTGCGACCGGACAGCCGCAGGAGAGGAACCGGTTTTTCCGGATCTGTACCGTTACGCTTCCTTCTTCGCTGAAAGAGGTCGGTGCGTTTGCGTTTTACAACTGTTTTCTGCTGAAGGATGTGAACTATGGGTCGGATGATCAGTCCTGGACGAAAGTTACGGTCTGGGAAGGCAATGACTGTCTTACATCCGCAGAGATTCACTATCAGGGTCTGTCCATGAAAGTCAGCTTATACCGGATGTACAATCCGAATACCGGTGAACACTTCTATACACCGGCAATCGAAGAACGTGAGATGCTTGTGCAGAGCGGCTGGAAGTATGAAGGCGTCGCATTCTATGCGCCGCTGATTTCCAGTAAGCCGATCTTCCGTCTGTATAATCCGAATGCGGGAGATCATCATTATACCGGCAGCGAGATCGAACGGGCGTTTCTGATCCGGCTCGGGTGGATCGCAGAAGGGATTGCGTGGTATTCCGACGATGCGAAGAGTGTTTCGGTATACCGGCTCTACAACCCGAATGCAAAAACCGGAATGCATCACTATACGGCAAGTGAAAAGGAAGTAAATGTGCTGCAGGGAATGGGATGGAAATACGAAGGCGTCAGCTTCTTCGCCTGCGAAAAGTGAACAGGAAAGAAGAATACTGCAGAATGGAAAAAAGGCATCTGTCGTGCGGCAGATGCCTTTTCAGATGTTCAGCAGGTGATTTCAGACATGAAGATGGGGGAATACATCCGCAAAACTTGCCTGAATCAGAAGATCTGCACTGGAATCATACGGAGTGACGGAACGGTTGATCAGGACAAGATGTTTGCCGGAAAAATAATTGATCAGTCCGGCTGCCGGATAGACGACAAGAGAGGTGCCGAGTACGATCAGCACATCCGCGCTGCGGATTGCGGCGATCGCTCCGTTTAATACCGGCTGGCTGAGACTTTCCTCATAGAGGACGACATCCGGTTTGATGGCTGCACCGTCTTTTTCACAGTGCGGGATACCGGGACAGTCATGGATGAATTCGGCAGAATAGAATGTACCGCAGCGTTCGCAGTAATTGCGCAGTACGCTTCCGTGCAGCTCATATACTTTCTTTGAGCCGGCTTTCTGATGAAGCCCGTCGATATTCTGCGTAACCACGCCAAGCGACTTGCCGGCTTTTTCGCATTCCGCCATGAACCGGTGCGTCAGATTCGGCTCTGCGTCCAGATTCAGCATCTTATCCCGGTAGAACTCCCAGAATTCTTCCGGGTGTTCGACGAAGAAATGATGAGAGACAATTTCTTCCGGAGGGTATTTGTATCTGAGGTGATAGAGTCCGTCCTGAGAGCGGAAATCAGGTATTCCGCTGTCTGTGCTGACGCCGGCTCCGGTGAAGAAAACGATGTGTTTTGCATTGTCGATGATGGTCTGAAGCTCCTGGATCTTTTCGTTCAATGCACTCATGAATCAGGCCTCCTTTTTTCTCTATTGTAAATCTTTGGAATAGGTTTTCAGCACGAAACGGGCAATTTTCTGAAGTTCCAGTATCAGCTCGTTCGGTCGCTTCACTTCGATCCGGTCATAGAACATCAGAATCCATGAGATCAGGGTCGGACTGATCGAACTTCTTACCGCAACCGTGAAGCTGTCTGCTTCGATCTCAGTGATCAGGATATCCCTGCCGAACTGATCAAAGACGGCAGAAGCGAGCGAATGATCGCATTTCAGAAGAATCAGATCCGGCTCGCCGCGGTACATCATGAAGGAAGAACGGATCCAGGATTCCCGGTCAAAGCGTACCGGATCACAGCGTCTGCCGATCGCAAGGCCGCTCATCCGGTCGATCCGGTAATTGGCAAAGGAATGATGATGAAGCGAATACAGAACGCAGTAATAACGGCCGCTGTAGGAAAGAATCGCAGCCGGAAGCGCTTCATATGTCCCCTGATTCTTCCGGTACTGTTTTTTTTGGGTAATGGAAAGATCATAGTAGTGGAACAGCACGGTATGCACGCTGCGGATTGCCTGAAGCAGAATGCCGATCGAAGAAAGAACCTGATCGTTATCGGTTTTGCCTGCGAACAGGCTGGTATCTTCCAGCAGTTCCTGCTGAGCGATGCTTAGTTCCGCATCCAGCTTTCCGATCAGTGCAGTGCTTTCGGCAGGGGAAAGCGAAACGGATTCGGCGACGGCATTTTGAAGAAAGAGAATCTCGGCAGGCGTATATTTACGCTCAAGCCAGTAGCCCTGCATGCCTCCGGAACGGGAAAACCGGATTGCATAACCGCGGTCTCTGAGCACTTCCAGACAGCTGTAAACCGTCTTGCGGCTTGCGGGGTATCCGGCGCTCTCGAGCATGGCGAGAATCTGCGGCATGGACAGCCGGTGCGCTTCATCACTGTGAATGGATAACTCCTGCAGGATCAGCAGAATGGTTTCTTTTTCACGGTTGACAGGTTTCATTGGTTGCCTCCGGGTCAATTACCCCGCCCCATAAAGGGGCGAGGCTTGCCAAAGCTTCGCGTATCCCTTAATGGTTATAGAGTTTGCAGCTCACTCAGCCAGTCCTGACGTCACAGCACGAGGCCGTGCTCCTGGCTTATGCTTAGCATCGCCTCCCTCGGTACAGAGGACTGTGGCCGCATCGCCGGGTTATTGACAAAACCCGTTTTTTCATTCCGTCAGGATATACCCGACAGAAACATGTTTAATTTATCTTACGAGGTCCAAAGCGAGGATTGCTGTCACCTGATACATACAGCGTTCCAAGTGTGTAAAGGTTCATTGCACCGACACGGTCATCATTGCTTCTATACCCGCATGCATCGCAGATGTATTCATGCGTGTCATGATTCCGGTTCTCCTTGTGGATACGTCCGCATTTCGGACATCTCTGGGAGGTGTAATCAGCAGGTACTTTGATCACATATGAGCCCGCTTCAACCGCTTTGTACGTAAGAAACTGTTCAAGCTGATAGAATGTCCAGGAACGAAGTTCGTTCCGGCCTTTTGCTTTGTGATGAGAAAGATTCTGTTCATCAAAACTGACGCCTGTCAGGTCTTCGATCACAAACAGCGCATTGCTGCCGTATCTGTTCACGAGTGTCTTAGAAATCTGATGGTTTACATCAGACATCCAGCGGTTCTCTCGTCCTGAGATACGTTTTAATGCGCGTTTCGCAGATTTTGTACCTTTTGACTGGAGTTCAGCTCTGACATTATTCAATGTCTGTCTCTTTCGCATAACATCCTGACCACTGACAAACTCAACATTTCCCTTTTCATCATAGGCGGTAACCAGAAACCTCAATCCCCTGTCAATTCCAACAACATGATCCGGCTTGATAGTATCCGGTTCATCCGAAATCGTCTTCGTTACAGAGATGTGCAGATACCATTCGTTTTTAAGAGATACGAGTTTCGCAGTGCCGAACGACCATGTCGCACCGTTTTCAAAATATTTTTCGAAGTATTCCGGCACATCAAATGAAACCCTGACTCGTTTACCGAGGGTATTGACTGAAATCATGGTTCCGTTGTCAACGAAACTGTAATCCCGCCCTCTCACAAGATCAGCCTGCGGTCTGGAAAAAACGATCGGCTTCATAAGCCATTCAAGTGTCCGTGAGATATAAATCCATTTACCATCTTCATCCTGATACTTGAATGGGTTTCTCTGAAGCTGTTCCCGTACAGTTTTATATCGTGCAGCCACTGTCTTAAAGGAAGAGATTGTCATCTGAGATTTTAGTCCAAATCTGGCACGGATCTCGTCATACAGTTCTTCCTGAAGAAGCATGAAGTTGAGTATAAAACCATGATGAAAGACATATTCCGAGATATAGGAACAAGCCTCCGAATAGCACTCTGTCAGTTCCCGGAACAATCGGGCAGTATCATCATCCGGATGGATATGAAGTTT
>JAFYGX010000239.1 GCA_017543025.1 Solobacterium sp. | reverse complement strand
TCATCGGGAATGCACCTCCGAAACCATTATACCATAACCATACGACGCATACTTCAATTAATTTGAACAAATTTGACATGAAAAAAGCGGCAGTTAAGCCACTTTCTATGATTTTGATCTATCGGAACTGTCGAAAACCCGCTTATGAGCAGAATAAAAAGAACTTGGAAAAACTGCTTGCTAAAGCTAAAATGGATAAGCGTATATTCAATAAGGAGAATTCAGATTAATGTCAGTAAAGCGTAAGTTCAATATGAAAAAAATTCTCCTGTTCAGCTGCATCGTAATGATTGCGGTGGTTCTGACAGGATGTTCGATTCCGACTGATCCGGAAACACATGAGATCATACAGATCACTCCTCAGACAACATTCCAGGATATCATGTCCTCCGAAAACTGGTTCTCAGCTATCCTGGTATGGCCTCTTGCACAGGCAATCAACTTCATGGCGCCGCATATCGGCGTTGCCGGTGCAATCGCTGTAGTTACGATTGTCGTAAACGGTCTTCTGATGATTCTTACGCTGAAATCCACGGTCGCTCAGCAGCAGATGCAGCTTCTGCAGCCGGAGATGGAAAAGATTCAGCGCAAATATGAAGGAAAAGACGACGACGCTTCCAAGATGAAGCAGGCGCAGGAAATGCAGGCGCTCTACAAGAAATATGATGTCAATCCGTTCAGTATGATTTTCATCACATTCCTGCAGTTTCCGATCATCATCGCTGTCTATCAGGCAGTGCAGCGCGCAACAGCAGTCCGTACCGGTACCTTCTTCGGCCTTTCCCTTGATAAAACGATTATGGAAGGTCTGAAAGCCGGTGAATGGGGATATCTCGGAATCTTCATTGTCATGGGTATCTGCCAGTACCTTTCCATGAATCTTCCGCAGTATATGGCGAAGAAGAAAGCAGAGGAAGATGCTGCCAAACATCATCGCAAACCTGAGACAACTCAGAATTCTCAGTCCAAGATGATGCAGTATTATATGCTTATCATGATCCTTGTGTTCGGTCTCATGTGGCCGGCTGCCATGTCTGTATACTGGACAATCTATTCGATTGTTACAATTGTAAAGACATTGCTCGTACAGAAGATTATCGACAATCAGAAGAAAGAGGGTGGCACTAAATGAAAAACTATATAGGAAAGACTCTGGAAGAAGCCATTCAGGCCGCTGCGGAAGACAAACAGGTCACTCCGGAAGAAATCACTTACTTTGTCACGGATGAAAAGAAGGGACTTCTCGGAATCGGTTCGTCCGTATCCATTGATGCCTACTGCCTTGATGATGTAAAAGAATTTCTCTTCGATTATCTCGGTAACTTCTTCATGGGAATTGACTGTGATCTCGAGTGCGCAATCGAAGAAAAGAACGGCAGCTTCATTGTGAATCTGAACGCAGACAACAATGCTGTTCTGATCGGCAAGATGGGCAAAACACTTCAGGCACTGAATACGGTTGTCCGCGGTGCAGTCAACGCAGAGTTCAAGAAACGAATCGACGTGCTGGTTGATGTCAACCATTACAAGGATGAGCGTTACCGCAAAGTGGTCTCCATGGCTAAAAGGACTGCGAAGCAGGTACAGCGTTCCCATGTGGATGCTGAGCTTGATCCGATGCCGAATGATGAACGGAAGGCGATTCATAAGGCACTGAATGAATGGCATAACATCCGTACAGAGTCCGAAGGGGAGGGCGCTGCCAGACACCTCTGCATCAAATATGTTCCGGATGAAGCACCGGCAGAAGAGACAGCTGCGGAAGAAACGGAACAGGAATAAACAGATCCGAAATCAAAAGGCTGTAACAGCAGTTCGATAACCAGTTTATCGGAACGCTGAATCTACAGCCTTTTTTTTTGTTTCTCCGCCCAGTGTACAAGCAGTGTTTTGATCATAGCCAGTACTTCTCGCAGCAGGTAATCCGGCATGAATATCGGATTGATTTTTGCCGGGATTCCGTCACAGTGCATTACGCCGCATTGTTTTGCGATCATCAGACTTCTGGTCAGATGATAATGACTTGTTACAACAGCCGTCCGCTTTTCTCTGATCTGAAATTTCCGATCGCTGAAGAGAATATTTTCCCTCGTGCTGACAGATTCTGTTTCACAGCGGATATGATCTTTCGTTACGCCGTTTTTCACCAGTAAATCTCTGATTGCAGTTCCTTCCGGCATTTCTTCATCTGCGCCCTGGCCTCCGGTGCCGATAATGAGAATATCCGGATGTGTTCTGTAAAAATCTGCTGCAGCCTCACATCTGCGGATCAGGGCTAACGAACCGGTTTTACAGCCGGGGATCAGAAGTATCTCCGGATCAGACTTTCTGCCTTTTAACGCAATCTTCTCATTGTTTATATGCAGGAGAATGCATAACAGAAAGAGAACGGCCAGTATGAATGCTGCGAAAGCGGCTGCCCATTTCAGAAACGGAAACGGGAGAAGTCCGTATGCAGTAAAGATGATTCCGGAAACTAACCATATCATCCGATATGCACGAAAATTGGCTTCCAGAATACAGATCAGAACGCCATAGAACTCAGACAGAATACCGGCAGCTGTCCAGAATGATTTATCCATTTGATGCAGATTCCTGATTCGCCTGTTCTTTCAGAAACTGAATCAGCTCGCTTCGTTCCGGACTTTCAAACTGGTACCAGGATTTCTGCAGTTCACTCTCGCCGTCCCATCGCAGATGAATGGATTGTTCTGACCCGTCCAGTATGATGAATTCCGGATCTTCCGGATTTCTTCGAATCATCTTTCCTTTTTTCACAATCTCCAGAGCCTGATCAAAGACTTCCGGATCTTCACGTCTTTCAATATTGATCACACCATTTTCCGAAAACGAATTTGCAGTAAACACGATGGTTCCTTCATCTGTTTTCTCAAGCTCCCAGAGAAAGTTCTGCGAGCTTTCACTGCCGCTGCCGGACCAGTAAACACTGGTAATGGACTGCGGATCAATATCGGTGCCGATAAGCAGCTCTTTTTCCGCCGGATAATAATCCGTTACGGCAACCGGCTCCAGTCTGCATTCCGCAGCTTTTTTCCTGCTGCTGTCATATGCAGTGACTTCAAGAATGACATTGCCGTAATAATCATTCTGACAGGCCGCATAGGCAATCAGATCACCTGCATTCCGGATTGCAGGAGCTTCCGTAGGATACGTATACAGTGCAGTTTCATTATCCGCTCTCAGTACATTGACTTCATATTGTGAAAACCGGTCTTCCGGATGAATGATCAGACTCATTCTTCCATACATGGATTCAGCTTCCACATTCAGTGCAGTCACGGAACTCTGTGTATTCATACAACCTCCCAGCAGCAGGCATAATACTGTCAGCGCTCGCTTCATAACGGTCTGATATGAATCCGGATGGTCTGCACGGATGTTTCACCCTTATGTACGATCGGCTGTTTTACACCTTCATAATTGATTCCGTTCGGAATGTATTCCGGTTCAAAACAGACAGCACATTGCGGATGGTAAACACGATTCTGTTTTCCTGCTCCATCCAGAAAATTCGCGGTATACATATGCATGCCAGGCATATCGGATTCGATCTTCAGTTCCAGATTCTTTCCGCGGCATACGGCAAACGTACGCATTCCTTCGCCATTGATTTCCCAATGGTGATCATATCCCTTGTTTTCGATCAGCTGCGGCACGGGTTTCCGGATGTCTGTACCAAGTTCCTTTCCGTCCCGGAAATCAAATACAGTACCTGTTACATCCTTTAACGGAAGCTGTGAAATACCGTCTGAACTACATTCCGCATACCGGTCGGAAGGAATTGTCACCCTGCAGGAACAGATCGTTTCGCTGTCATCCAGACTGTAATAATTATGATTCGTGATCGCAAACAGCGTATCTTTGTTCAAAGCGGTTCCTTCCGCTTTCAGCTGTACGCCGTCCGCAAGCAGCGTATAGGTAACCGTTACATCCAGATCTCCCGGATATCCCATTTCTCCATCCGGACTGATGCGGTGAAACCGCAGCGTCTGTCCGGTTTCCTCTGCTTCATACATCACCTGATCAAACCCGTCGGATCCCCCATGAAGATTATTTTCACCGCTGTTCTGATCCAGCTGGTATGTTTCTCCGTTCAGTCTGAATCTGCCGTTTTTTATCCGGTTTGCTGTACGTCCGATAAACCCGCCCATATGCGCAGGATCATGAATATACCCCTTAACACTGTCATGCCCAAGCAGAATATCTCTTCCTGTGGATTTCTCAACCAGCGATACCATTGCTGCACCGTAGTTCATGACAGAAACAGATACTGCATCATTTTCCAGAGTATACAGCAGTACTTCCTGCCCATCTTCCGTGAATCCGAATGATCTGACTGACATATCATACCTCCAGTATTACTTTTTATTTATTATCGCATCGTTGACTGATTTCGTACCAGATTTATCACTTCTGCCTCAGATCAGCTCTGTGTTCTTCATCTGCGGAAAGAGTGAGTACCCATTATTCCGGACTGTGGGTAACTCTGAAACCCGCTTACATTCTGACTGTTCATTCTGACAGTTTTCCACTGCTGTTTCACAAATTCACATGTTGAGTTTTCCCCATTTGTGGAAAACTGAGAGTTTCTCAGATATCCGCATATTCAAGCCATTTTCTGATGTTGATAAGCAGGCTGGTTTTCAACTTTCTGATTCAGTTATCAACAGAATCCACCACTTGAGGTCAGGTTGATAAGTTCTCCACATTTTTTTCCCCAATTAATTTTGTTGAAAGATGTGGATAACTGTCAGAATACACCATAGCATCGCATATCTGTTTCCTATTGTTTGTGGAGAAAATTTTTTATCACAATTTTCATGTGGATTTTCCTTAATTCACAGCCTAAAATGCATATTGCATCAAATAGGAATACAACAATATGGCACATACAAAAGATCAGTTTCTGACAGATGTATGGAGTCGCGTACTGGAATATCTTCTGAGCAACGGCAAGATTGAAGCTACTCTGATGGATACTTTTTTCCGCAACTCCTATCTGGAAGAGCTAAACGATCGGAAAGCTCTGATCGTAACAGACAATATTATTACCAAGCAGGTCATGTCTCATAATGCGGATATGATCAGCGCAGCATTGAATGATCTGAATTACAGCGATGCCATGCTGCCGGTAGAATTCATTCAGGAAAGCGAACTGTCTTCCAGACTGAAAACAGAGAAGATTGATCCGGTGATACTCATGGACCAGGAATTTCAGTCCATGCCGATCAACCCGGAACATACCTTTGAGCAGTTTGTCGTCGGTGACTGCAACCGCGAAAGCCATGCGGCAGCCCTTGCCTGTGCGGTAAACCCGGGACAGTATTTCAATCCGCTGTTTATTTTCGGTAATTCCGGACTCGGAAAGACACATCTTCTCATGGCGATCGGCAATTATGTCATGAAGAATTATCCTGACAAACGGGTTTATTATATTGAATCCCTCAAGTTTGTGGATAAAGTCGTCAAGGCGATACAGAACAACAAAATCGATGAATTCAAGCAGTATATGTGTTCGATGGACCTGCTTCTGGTTGATGACATTCAGTTTCTTGCCGGCAAGGAAAAAAGCCATGAGATCTTCTTTTCGGTTTACAACGAACTGGTCAACAACCGGAAACAGATCTGTATTGCGTCAGATCGGCAGCCAAAGGAAATCAAAGGTCTTGAAGAACGTCTGATCAGCCGTTTTTCCAGCGGTCTTTCAGTCGGTATTGATTCACCGGAATTTGAAACAAGCCGTGCAATACTGCAGATGAAGATCAAGAACAGCGGAAATGATATAGAAGACGTGGAAGAAGAAGGTCTTACATATATCGCCTCAAACTTTTCCGGTAATGTCAGAGACCTTGAAGGCGCGTGGAACAGAGTACTGTTCTATGCGATCATGTTTCAGAAAGACAAGGGAGTGATCAAGTTTGAAACCGTTGTTGCTGCTCTCCGCAATCAGGCAGTCGTTTCGGACAAAACCGGACTTTCACCTTCCAAGATCATCAAAACCGTTGCGGATTATTACGGCCTTACACGCCAGCAGATTACCGGCAAAACAAGAACGAAGAATATTTCCAGTGCCCGGCATATCTCCATCTATCTCTGCCGCAAGCTGCTGGATCTTTCCTATATGAAAATCGGCGACGAATTCGGCGGCAGAGACCATACCACGATTATCTCTGCCTGCACCAAAGTGGAATCACAGCTGCACAGCGATCCTTCTCTTGCGACTGCCGTCCATGAGATTGAAAAGCTGCTGTCAAACTGAGTTAACCATTCATTCCCGATGTTCCGGTTTTCCCCGGCTTTCAGCTTTTAACCCACAGGGGTAAATGCTAAAATATCTGCGTGATTCTGCGGTTTTCTCAGAGTTTTCCACAGTTTCCACCGTCCTAATAGTATTTAACTGTCTTATATAAACAACGTGCACGCTAAGGAGGCGTTCCATGAATTTTAAAATCAACAAGCAGATTTTCTACAATGCACTTTCCATCGCTGCGAAAGCAATCTCTTCCAATTCTCCGGTACCGATTCTTTCCGGTATCCGTCTGGATGTGGAAAAAACTAAAATCACAGTCACTTCCAGCGATGCGAATCTTTCCATCATGCAGACACTTACCAATGAAATCTATCCGGATCTTGGCTTATCAGTCATTGAAGAAGGTTCTGCGGTAATTGATTGCCGGTATCTGATCGATATCGTAAAAAAGATCGACAGCACAGAAATCTCCATTGAACTTCTCGATGGAACTCTGACACACTTTTCGGGAGAAAAAGCGGAATTCAAGATCAACGGATTTCGTCCTTCCGATTATCCGACACTTGATTTCAGTGAACCTGCCGCAAAATTCGATCTTGAATACAAAGACCTGGAATCGATCATCAGCGGTACCGCATTTGCCGTATCGAACAAGGAGACAAGACCTGTGCTTACCGGCGTCAATCTCCGTTCTTCGGATGGCAAACTGATCTGTACGGCAACGGACAGCTATCGGCTTGCCAGAAAGATCATTGAGGTGAATGCAGATTCATTTGCATTGACCGTACCGGCAAAAGCACTCATTGAAGCCAAGAATATTTTTTCCGGAACCGAAACCGTTCATATTGCACTGAGTGAGAAGAAGATTCAGTTCCGCAGTGAATCGGTAATCATGCAGTCGACCATGCTGGAAGGAAACTATCCGGAAACGGAGCGTCTGATTCCTACTGAATTCAACGATACGATGATCATCAGCCGGCATATGCTGCTGAGTGCCATTGACCGCTCTTCCTTCATCAAAACAGACAACATGTCGGTAATCCGGATGGAGATCAATGCGGCCGACGACATTCTCATATCCACCAAATCGCCGGAAATCGGTGAATACAACGAATCCCTCAGCGCAATCAGCTATGAGGGAATGCCGATCGATATCAGTTTCTCCGGTACTTATCTGCAGGATGCGCTGAAAGCTCTTTCCACAGATAATGTGAGAATCCGTTTTACGGAGAATATGAAACCCTTTGTAATCAACAATGAAGGAGGGGATGATTCCATCCTTCAGCTGGTGCTTCCGGTACGTACATATAACTGAAAAAATGAATTGCAGAAACAAGGGTCAATCCCTTGTTTTTTTCCTGTGGAAAAGTCTCGTAAAGCGCTATATCATGCGGGTTTTGTGGTATAATTTAGGAGATTCTTCCGGCGAGTGAAACAGGGGTGATAGCAGTGCCAAAAATCAGTACGGAATTTATCAGACTGGAGCAGTTTCTGAAGTTCTGCGGCGTTGCGGATACCGGCGGAACGGCAAAGCAGATGATTCAGGCCGGCATGGTTTCTGTCAATGGTGAAACAGAAACTAGACGCGGCAGAAAACTTGTTCCGGGAGATATCGTAAAAGCAGAAGGAAAAACATACCGGGTGGAATGACGGATGATCGTTACAGAACTTCAGATCCGGAATTTCCGAAATTACCCTCAGGCAAAACTGACGCTTTCCCCGGGAATCAATCTGATCTCCGGCGATAATGCACAGGGAAAAACAAATCTTCTGGAAAGCCTGGTCTATCTGTCTCTGACGCGTTCATGGCGGACGAATGAAGACCGGCTGCTGATCCGGAACGGATGTGAGTTTGCGAATCTGTCCTGTATGGTACAGAACCAGCGGCAGGTCCGTCTTGATGCAGTGATACATTCACATGGTAAAACGCTTTCTGTAAACCGCAGTCCGGTAAAGAAAACCAGCGAGTTTATCGGTTCTCTGAATACGGTACTGTTTTCTCCGGATGATCTTGGCATATTTCTTGATGCACCGCGTGACAGAAGACGGCTGTTGGATCAGGAAATTACGAAAGTATCACCCGGCTATCTTTATGCGCTGAGGAATTACCGCAGTCTGCTGAAAGACCGCAATTCCCTTCTGAAACAGATTCATCCGGATGAAAAATATCTGGATGTACTGGATCAGAGAATGGTTCAGGAATCAATGGCGATCATTCAGGAGCGAAACAGGTTTTTTCAGATTATCAATTCTCATCTTCCGAAATTCTATCAGACGATCTCCGGATCGGAAACGGAAGCGGAAATCCGTTATCTGTCCTGTGTCAGAACTGCATCGGAAGAAGCTCTGGAAAAGCTGTATCAGGATTCCAGACAGAAGGATCTCGAGTTTCATTCCACGAGCTGCGGAGTTCACCGGGAAGATATTGTTTTTATTCTGAACGGTCAGAATGTGATCAGCACTGCGAGCCAGGGACAGAAGCGGATGATCCTTCTGGGGTTCAAACTGGCAATACTGAAATATATTGAAACAATCAGTTCCGAGAAAGCGGTTCTTCTGCTGGATGACGTGCTTTCCGAACTGGATCGAGAGCGTCAGAAAAAACTGATGGATCTCATTGAACGGCCTTATCAGTGTGTGATAACCGGTACGGAATTTCCTGCGTTTCTGCGAAGCGGAAATCCCAGAGAATTTTATATAAATAACGGAACAATTCAGGGAGGAAGCGTATGAGTGAAGCAGAAAAGCAGACAGCGGAAGAATTCAGTACAGATCAGTTCGATATCCGGGTAGATCACGAATACAGCGACAGTGATATTCAGGTTCTGGATGGACTGGAAGCTGTTCGGAAGCGTCCCGGTATGTATATTGCCAGCACAAGTTCAAAAGGACTTCATCATCTCGTCTGGGAAATTGTAGACAACGGAATTGATGAAGCAATGGCCGGCTATGCGGATACGGTAACCGTAACTGTAGATTCGGAAAACGTCATTACGGTTGAAGACAACGGCCGCGGCATGCCGGTCGGCATTAATGAAAAAACAGGCAAATCCACCATTGAAACGATTTTTACGGTTCTGCATGCCGGCGGTAAATTCGGCGGCGGAGCCTACAAGGTATCCGGCGGTCTGCACGGTGTGGGCGCATCGGTTGTCAATGCACTTTCCGAGTGGCTGGAAGTTACAGTCTATCATGAAGGAAAGATGTATTTTGTGCGCTTTGAAAACGGCGGACATGCGGCTGCTCCGATGAAGATGATCGGTGAATGTGATCCGGGGAAACACGGTTCCACCATTCGTTTTAAAGCGGATCCGCTGATTTTTACGGAAACCACGGTATATGAACATGAAATTCTCCGTGACCGGCTGCGTCAGCTGGCATTTCTGAATAAAGGCATCCGGCTTGAATTCAATGATCTGCGCCAGGAAGAAACAGCCAAACAGCACTATTCCTTCTGCTATGAAGGCGGTCTCAAGGAATATGTGAAATATCTCAATAAAAACAGGACGGTCGTACATCCGGACGTTATTTACTGTGAAGGTCATGAGCAGGGAATAGAAGCGGAAGTTGCGGTTCAGTACAATGACGGCTACCAGCAGAATGTGTATACTTTCTGCAACAATATCAATACGGCAGAAGGCGGAACGCATCTCGAAGGATTTAACATGGCATTGAACCGTGTCATCAACAAATATGCCAGAGAGAATAATTTTCTTAAGGAAAAGGACGATAATCTAACGACAGAAGACTGCAAGGAAGGAATTACGGCTGTCATTTCCGCCAAGCATCCGGACCCTCAGTATGAAGGACAGACAAAAACAAAGCTCGGAAACAGTGAGGTGCGTAAGATTGTCTCTGATATTTTCGGTGCCCAGCTGGAGCGATTCCTGCTGGAAAACCCGAATCAGGCAAAACTGATCATCGATAAAGCTTCTCTGGCTTCACAGGCACGTATGGCAGCCAAGAAGGCAAGAGAACTGACACGCCGCAAGAGTGTGCTTGAAGTCGGTTCTCTGCCGGGAAAACTGGCAGACTGTTCTTCCAAAGACGCCAGTATCTGCGAAATCTACATTGTCGAGGGAGACAGCGCCGGCGGCAGCGCAAAACAGGGAAGAGATTCTCATTTTCAGGCAATTCTTCCGCTCCGCGGAAAAATACTCAATGTCGAAAAAGCAAGACAGGCGAGGGCGTTTGAGAATGCAGAAATTCGCTCCATGATCACAGCTTTCGGATGCGGCTTTCTGGATGAAGTAGATACGTCAAAGCTCAGGTATCACAAGATTGTCATCATGACCGATGCCGACGTTGACGGTGCACATATCCGTACACTGCTGCTGACATTCTTCTATCGTTACATGCGGCCGATCGTTGAACAGGGATATGTCTATATTGCACAGCCCCCTCTGTATAAAGTGGAGAAGGGCAAAGCAGTACGCTACGCTTACACGGATCATCAGCTTGAAGTGATCAAATCCGAGATGGGAAGCGGACTTGGAATACAGCGTTATAAAGGTCTTGGTGAGATGAACCCGGAACAGCTCTGGGAAACAACAATGGATCCGAAGAACCGTACACTGATTCGCGTTACGATCAATGATGCAGAAGCGGCAGATCAGAATTTCTCGATGTTAATGGGAGAAGAAGTCGAGCCGCGGAGGAACTTCATTATTGAAAATGCGAACTTTGTGGAGAATCTGGATATCTGAGGAGGTGACAGTTAATGGCAAGAGATGATTTCATGGAATTTGATGAGTCTGAATTTGACCCTGGAAATATTACTGAAACTGAACTGTCCAAGGAAATCCGGCGGGACTTTCTGGATTACTCCATGTCGGTTATTGTTGCACGTGCGCTGCCGGATGTCAGGGATGGTCTGAAGCCGGTTCAGAGAAGAATTCTGTTCTCAATGAATGAGATGAACAACGGTCCGGACAAGCCTTATAAGAAATGTGCCCGTATCGTTGGTGATACGATGGGTAAATATCATCCGCATGGTGACTCATCCATTTACGGATCGCTGGTCTATATGGCCCAGCCATGGAATATGCGCAGTATGCTGGTGGATGGTCACGGCAACTTCGGCTCCATGGATGGTGACGGCGCAGCAGCGATGCGATATACGGAAGCGCGTATGTCAAAGATCGCTGTGGAAATGCTGAGAGATCTTGAAAAAGATACGGTCGACATGCAGGACAACTATGACGGTGAAGAAAAAGAACCGACCGTTCTTCCTTCCCGTTTTCCGAATCTTCTTGTTAACGGATCCAGCGGTATCGCAGTCGGAATGGCAACCAATGTTGCGCCGCATAATCTCGGAGAAGTGATCGACGGTATTTTTGCGGTCATGGATAATCCGGAAATCACCGCAAAAGATCTGATGGCCTATATCAAGGGACCGGATTTTCCAACCGGCGGATATATTCTTGGACGTGGGGGTATCCGCAATGCCTTTGAGACCGGAAAAGGCACCATTATCATGCGGGCCAAAGTCCGTGTGGAAGAGATGTCAAGCGGAAAGAGCCGGATCATTGTCTATGAAATTCCCTACATGGTGAACAAGGCTTCACTGGTAGAACGCATTGCCGGACTTGTCCGGGAAAAGCAGATTGAAGGCATTACGGATCTCCGTGATGAATCGAATATGAAAGGCATCCGCATTGTCATGGAACTGCGGAAAGATGTTCAGCCGGAAGTTCTTCTCAATCAGCTTTACCGGATGACGCCTCTGCAGTCGAACTTTGCGGTTAACAATGTAGTGCTGATCAAAGGTGCTCCGAAACAGGCTGGAATGATTGAAATCCTGAAGGAATACATTTCCTTTCAGGAAGAAGTCATCACCCGCAGAACAGCATTTGACCTCAAGAAAGCTGAAGATCGGGCACATATACTGGAAGGATTGCGGATCGCAGTCGATAATCTGGATGAAATCATTCACACAATCCGTTCATCCCGTGATGCCAATGAAGCGATGCCAAGACTGATGGAACGCTTCCATCTGTCTGAGATACAGGCAAGGGCAATCCTTGATATGCAGTTTCGCAGACTGACCGGTCTGGAACGGGAAAAAATAGAAAATGAATATCAGGAGCTTCTGATTAAGATTGCGGATCTGAAAGATATTCTTGCAAAGCCGGCAAGGGTGGAACAGATACTGAAAGATGAACTTACCGGTATCCGTGCGAAGTTTGGTGATGAACGCCGCTCGGAGATTATTGATGCAGTGGCGGATGTGGATGATGAAGATCTGATTCCGGTTGAAGACGTTATTATCACGTTATCTGAAAACGGATATATCAAACGGATTCTCCGCTCTACCTATAAAGTGCAGAACCGCGGAGGCAAGGGCATCAAAGGCATGACGCTGAACAAGGATGATGTCATGGATCAGTTTGTCGGCATGTCAACGCATGATAATGTTCTTTTCTTCACCAGCCGGGGAAGAGTCTTCCGTCTGAGAGGATTCAACATTCCGGAATACAGCCGGACATCCAAAGGAATTCCGGTTGTAAATCTTCTGAAGCTGGAAAAAGATGAACGGATCCGCGCAATCGTTCCGTATGGAAAAACTGATACTGCAAAAGCTCTATTCTTTGTCACTAAGAAAGGTCTGGTAAAGCGTGTCGGTATTGAAGAATTTGAAAATATCCGTGCGAACGGTAAAATTGCCATCACACTGCGGGAAGATGATGAGCTTGCATTTGTAAAGGCAACCAGCGGAGACGCAAATATTGTGATTGCTGTGAATAACGGCAAAGCAGTACGGTTCCATGAAAATGATGTTCGTCCAAGCGGCCGGATTGCCATGGGTGTGAAAGGTGTTAATACCGATGGAGGAACTGTAATCGGTATGGCAACCTCCGAAGAAGGACATTTCATCCTGACAATTACCGAAAAGGGATACGGAAAGAAATCTTCTCTGCAGGAATACCGGATGACAAGCCGTGGTACAAAAGGTGTCAAAGCAGCGAATGTTACTGAGAAAACCGGAAATCTTGTATGCCTGAAAGCAGTAAACGGTGATGAAGACTGCATGATCATGACAGACGACGGTATCATAATCCGGATCTCACTCAATCAGGTAAACAGTCTTGGACGTTTATCACAGGGCGTCAGGGTAATCCGCACAGCGGAAAATTCCAAAGTATCTACGGTTGCGATTGTAGATCCCGACCCGGAAGAACAGACGCAAGTAAATCCGGAAGCAGAATCTGCTGAAGAACATACAGAAGCAGTCAATGAAACAACAGACGGTTCAGAGTCTTTGGAAACAGAACGGACAGACCCGACAGGGGAGGAAAGTAATTCTGATTCCGAAGTGTAACGGTCAGGCAGATACATACTTATAAGATTTTTATAAAGAACAGCGCAGAAATTGGACTGCGCTGTTTTCAATATGGTTCAGTGAACATTTCCGTTTCAGGTCAGTTCTCTGATATCACAGCATAGAACTTTTCGGGATGACGGATAATTCTGGAGAGGACTTACTCTTATAATGTGTTCATTGTGTAATGAAAACTGTATAAGGGATAATGCAATCCGGTTGTAATGACTAAGGTATAAACATCCGGTTCTGACTGCTCAGTCCGCTTGCCGTTACGGGGGTGCAGATAATCATTGATCATTCAATGTTCTGGCATCGTAAAGAAATAATCGGACAGGAATTCTGAACTGACATATTATGCTTTTACTGCAGTGATGTTCTGTTTCAGTGAACACTGATGTTCTGTTTTCATTTCCGGAGATGTAAAAAATGTTAAGCAAATCTCTGTTCTGGACTGTTTTCATGACCTGCATGTGGCTATAGGAAATGTATAATCCGGAATTTTCAGAAATGAGTGATCGCAGAGAAAATCAGAAAATGAAAACATAGAATCTGAAATAGCGGAACTAAAACCGGAAGATCTGAAAAAAATGGTATGTGAATTCCTGAAATCTGAATTTTCGTATAAAAATTTATATAAGAAAGAAACGCGTTATGAATCAATTATAATCAGCGATAGAAACCTGCTGTTACAGCCGGCTGATACGAGACAGAAACAGGCAGCCTAGATGTAACAAGATAATCAGTGAGTTTCACAGAATACATTCAATGATGAATCGGATCATTTGTCTGCATGTTAGAAACAGAGATTTTACAAAATTTGTAAAATGTATTTTCAAGGCTTATTTATGCGGTTTTCTGACATTTTTGGAAAATTAAACAGGGTGTGAAATGATGAAAAAAGGCCTCAGTTTCTCTGCCGGGAAAACAAAGGCCTTAACAATATCAATATAAAGCAAGCATCAGTTCATCCGGAAGAGATAAACCTGACTGTAATCATCGATGTCCCGGATATCTTCTGACTCTATGTTCGGGTAGATATATCCGCGAATCAAACCGTCATATCCATTCGGGACAAGCGCTGTCACATGTTCTTCATAGATGAGAGAACCATTATCAGAAGTCCAGTCATGATCAACCCAGATATAGACGTACTTTGTCTCATTCTCCCAGTCGACCTCATATCTTGAATAGGTATCATCCCAGGAATCTTTCAATGTTTCCCAGGTATCATCACATTGATCGATATCATAATAATCAGTCATATATCTTGTAACAATGACTTCACGTTCGCCGATTTCAGAAGAGCTGAATGAAACATGAGAAGTAAGCTCTTTTAGCTGATAATCTTCCAGATCCATATCATTTTCTTCGCCGAATTCCAGAATCTGTTCTGTAACAGGATTGACTGTATAATCCGTGAAGACAAGATTTCCGGTGATATCGGAAGAATCATCAGAATATACAGCGGTATAATCGGTATCCTGTCCAAGTTTCATCGTGCACGGAATACGGTATGTTTCAAAATCTGCAGTCTCTTCCAGAAGACCCGGCTGCTTGGTTGCCTCTGGCGTTGCGGCAGATGGCAGCGGTGCCTCAGCAGAAGGAGTTGGCTTTGCGATAATTGCCGGATTCGGCGTTGCGATAACAGATGGTTTCGGTCTGGTAAGTTTTCTGACGCCAAGCACCAGTATGAACAGAACGATTACACCAATCACACCATAGATAATCGGATTGAATGGCTTCTTTCCTGTAGAAGAAGCAGGTGTTCTGTTTGCGACGGAAGACGGCGGAACTGAGGAATTCTGAGGGGGAACACTGCCGCCTGCAGAATTCTGAAACGGAACAGAAGGAGACATATTGCTCTGAGAAGGATTCTGAATTGAAGAAGCCGGCGGGACGTTGGTGCTGAAAGAAGAATGATCAGAAGCGGACGGATTCTGAACCGGAGAAGCGGGAGAAACGAATGGCTGTGTCTGAGGCTGCTGCTGAAGCGAATCATTCGATGGAGAAACATGAATCTGAGGACCTGAAGATGGTACTTCACCGGCCGGAAGGCTGTCAGAGGAATTCACAGAACCAGCTGCTGTAACAGGAGGTTCCTGAAAATGCGTTTCTGGTTCTTCCGGAACGGAAACTGCAGGAATCTCAAGTTTTGCGCCGCAGTTTTGACAGAAGCGATCGCCTGGAGTTAAAGGGGAGCCGCAGTTTGTACAGAAATTAGACATAAAAAAACACCTCCTGAATGCTTTCATTATGCCATGACCTGAAAGGCATGACCAAGGAAAAGAAGTGTTTCTTTGATCGAAAGGTCTGAGCAGAAATCAGGAAACAGACTGTATATGAAAATATAAAAGGATTACGGTAAACGTAATCTGTTTCATATATGAATGGAAATGATAAGTCCCTGACAGATTGAGATGGACTGCTGCTGAAAAACACAGCTACGTTCTGAGAATATGCAGAAACACCAGACTGAACGTCAGTTTTTCTGTTTTTTCTGTTTCTCCATATCGGCCAGAATGAGACCGGTAATATACCCCTTCACGCTTTCCTGATTTTCAAGCCAGCTGATAATGTTTTTTTCATTTTCACGGGCATATCGAATAGAAAAAGAACGATATTTTTCACGATTATAAGCATTATTATATTCAAGCTTTTTCTGATATGAGGAAACTTTCTTCGGCATTTTATCTGTTCTCCCTTTGTAGTGTGCTTTAATAGTATAGCATAAAAATAGGGTTCGTATAGTGGTATATGATAATTTGCTAAATTATTTGAACCAATGTCATTTGAACTGATATAAAAAAAAGTCCTGTTAGAGACTTTTATGAACAGACCAATCAAAATGTGCAGAACAACTGCGTTTAATATGCGGATGGAAGACGGTAACCATCTTCCGTAATCGCAAGCGTCAGACGCTTGATATCCGGCTGCACTTCTCCGACGCTGTCACCAAGCATATCAATATAGATAATACTGTCGCGTTTCTCTGCATTAATAATGTAGTGTGTATCATACACATAAGAGTTTTCCTGCAGGGCAAGGTCACTTTTTGCACAGTATACTTTTCCGTCTGCTTCCTGAAACATCGGGCTTTCACTGTAGAATGCACTGTAATAAAACGTTTTCTCCAGATATTCATGTGTGAAGACCTGCTCTGCTATTTCCATGATCTGACTGATGGAAGTCGGATGAACATCTCCGATTGAAAGGACTTCATAATAACCTTCGAACGGTCCCTGACTGCCAAGATTCAGATTCAGTCCGTAAAGCCAGGGCAGGACATTCTTTTCTCTTGCGAGCAAAGTGTCCAGGGCTGTCTTGTATTCGGAATAATCCGGATTGTCACGGACCACAAGCGAAGGGTCAATCTGAAACAGAACTCTGCCGTTCAGCCAGAAAGAATTTCCGGTTGGTTCATAAACCAGAAAGATGATCTTAAAGGTGTTATCAATCATATAGCTTCCGGCATATGTGACATTTGAATTTTCAATATAACTGTTTTCTTCCTTCAGGTCATTCAGACTACTGATTTCAGGAAGTGAATTCACACCGATCGGAAGGGGATGGAGCTGCGTATTCAGATATTCTTCGATTTCCGGAATGCGGTTGATATTGTAATCATTAATACACCCCTGAATCATCGTTAATATTTTTTCTTCATCTTTGCGTGTATCTTCTGCTGTCATCGGGCCATAATATTCTGTGGTTCCGGAAGAACTTTCCGGTTTTTTTCCGCAGCCGCTGACTGTGAGCATAATACTGAGAAGAAACATCAGGTATTTTTTCAAGTTATCACCTGCTTTCCCGCTCATACTAGCATTTCCATCTATTCTTGACAAACGAAAGTGCCGATGTTTAAATGACCTCAGTACGTTGATGGGGAAAAGTAACTGAGACGATGCATTCAGAAAGGCAGTGGATGATGTGAACTGCTGCGGAAATCAGTGAAGTCCGCCCCGGAGTTGAAGCCAATCCCTTCCGGCACTGTCCGTTATCCGGTAAATGAGTGGTCTGAATTGTTTCACGTGAAACAATCTGACAAGCAGGGTGGCACCGCGATCAACCATCGTCCCTCAGTAATGAGGTTTTTTATTTTTTGGAGGCAGAAATGATTGACATTAAACTGATTCGTGAAACGCCGGAAATCGTCCGAGAGAACATTAAAAAGAAGTTTCAGGATGAAAAGCTGGCACTTGTCGACGAAGTCGCTGCACTGGATAAAGAGTTCCGTGAAGCGAAAACCAGGGCAGACAGTCTGAGAGGAGACCGTAATCGTATTTCAAAAGAAATTGGCAAACTCTATGGTCAGGGGAAGAAAGAAGAAGCGGAAGCCGCAAAACAGAAGGTCCGTGATCTGGAAGAAGAGCTGAAGAATCTTGAAGGCAGAGAAGAGGAACTTGAAGGTGAAATCCGTACGCGGATGATGCTTATACCGAATATCATTGATCCATCTGTTCCAATCGGAAAAGATGACAGTGAGAATGTTGAAATTCAGCGTTATGGCGAACCGGTTGTTCCTGATTTTGAAATTCCGTATCACACAGATATTCTGGAAGCACTTGACGGACTGGATCTGGACAGCGCGAGAAATACATCCGGCAACGGGTTCTATTACCTGATGGGAGATGTCGCACGTCTTCATTCTTCCATTCTTGCTTACGCGAGAGATTTTATGATCAACCGTGGATTCACTTATTTCATTCCGCCGTTCATGATCCACAGCAATGTTGTAAACGGCGTTATGTCGTTTGCGGAAATGCAGAACATGATGTACAAGATCGAAGGGGAGGATCTGTATCTGATCGGTACCTCGGAACATTCCATGATCGGACGATTCCTTGGAAGAACATTAAAGAAAGAGAACCTTCCTTATACACTCACATCCTATAGCCCGTGTTTCCGGAAAGAAGTCGGTGCACATGGAATTGAAGAACGCGGTCTGTATCGGGTTCATCAGTTTGAAAAACAGGAGATGGTTGTTGTATGCGAACCGGAAGATTCTCCGTACTGGTACGATCAGCTGTGGAAGAACAGCGTTGACTTCTTCCGCTCGCTTGATATTCCGGTGAGAACTCTCGAATGCTGTTCAGGTGATCTTGCGGATCTGAAAGTAAAGAGTTGTGATGTAGAGGCATGGTCACCGCGTCAGAAGAAGTACTTCGAAGTCGGCAGCTGTTCCAACCTCGGAGATGCACAGGCAAGAAGACTTGGTATCCGGATCAAAGGCGAGAAAGGTAATTATTTCGCTCATACATTGAACAATACTGTTGTTGCGCCGCCCCGTATGCTGATTGCGTTCTTCGAAAACAATCTTGAGGCAGATGGATCTGTTCGGATTCCGGAGACACTTCGTCCGTATATGGGCGGGCAGGAAAAGCTTGTTCCGGCAAAACAGAAGAAAAATACACTGTAAGAATGAAAGAACCGGGTTGTACCGGTTCTTTTTACGATAGAATAGCGCTTAGAAACAAAAAATAATAAAAATTGTTTCACGTGAAACATTATGAAGAAACAGATTAATAAAAATGAAGTCATACGGATACTGATTACAGGAATCGGCCTGATTGGTCTGCTGTTTTTTCTGAGTGAGATCGGAATGCGATATCAGAATGCAGGTTCCATTACAGGAGCAGCTGCTTCCTTATATCTGGCAGTAAACGGAATAGTCAGTGCGGAAGCCGCTTCGTTCACCGGAGTTCTGAAAAAAATATGGAGTCTTCAGAAAGGACTTGGAATCACAGTTTTGATAATTGCGTTGCTCGCCAGCGGGTTTATGTTGCTGGGGGTTCCAAATCGAAGTCCTTCTCCGGATTCAACAGCAGTCATTCTTGGCTCAGGGGTATATTCAGATGGCAAACCATCTGATGTAATGCAGGAGAGAATCGATGCCGCAATTCCGATTCTGAAACAATATCCGGATATTCCGGTCATCGTCAGCGGAAGTCAGCTTGGCAATGCACCGATGAGTGAAGCGGAGTCAATGAAGCAGGCACTGATTGAAGCAGGAATTGACGCGTCGAGAATCTATTGTGAGGATCAGTCAAAGAAAACAAGACAGAATCTGAAATACTCAGCAGCACTGATTGAACAGATGGGTTTCAGCAAAAATATTATTCTGATCACAAGCCGTTTTCATGTTGCGAGAGCATGTGTCTTCGCAAAACGAAACGGATTGACTCCGGCACCGGTCGGAGCGAGAACACCATGGTGGGCATTACCATGTTATTGGATCAGAGAAGTGTATGCCGTAATCGAAATGGTACTGTTTTATTAAGAAAACAGAAACTCATGTGCAAAGTCAGAATCATCTGATATAATAACCACGGCACAGCAGTCATGTATACAACCTGGTCAGGTCCGGAAGGAAGCAGCCATACAAACCTCTGTCTGCGTGTGCCATTTTCTTTTGGTTAAATATCTATGAAGGAAAAGACAGCGGAATACTATATGCGTCTTGCTCTGAAAGAAGCAGAGAAGGCCAGACAGATGGATGAAGTTCCGGTCGGAGCCGTGATTGTACAGGCAGGAAAAATCATCGCACGGGCACACAATCTGCGGGAGAAAAACCGTCAGGCCAGCGCTCATGCGGAACTGCTTGCGATCCAGAAAGCATCCCGGAAACTTGATACCTGGTGTCTGAATGACTGTGATCTCTATGTGACACTTGAACCATGTATGATGTGTGCTGGCGCAATCAGTCTCTCCAGAATTCACCATCTGTATTACGGAACCGAAGACCCCAAAGGAGGGGCTACGGTAAGCCGGATTCATGTAAAGGAAATTCCTCATATCGGTACCTATCCGAAAGAACTGACAGGCGGAGTTCTGAAAGAGGAATGTAAGGAAATCCTTTCTTCCTTCTTCCGGGAGAAACGGGAAATAACAAAACAAAAGAAACTCATGGCAAAACAGAACAGGAACGAATCGCAGGAATGAGATACCCGTATAAGGATGTACGGGTATTTTGATCATTATCAGCGCATCCGGATACTGTTGAAAGAAGGAAAAAACGATACCGCAATGAAGAAACAACGGACACAATCATATATAATGGGGCGGAAGGAATGAACGAATGAGCAGTATTGCGCTTTATCAGAAATACCGGTCGCAGACCTTTGATGAACTGGTCGGACAGAAATATGTAGTACAGGCGATCAGAAATGCGGTAAAGGAAAACCGTGTCGGACATGCCTATCTTTTCTGCGGGCCAAGAGGTACCGGAAAGACTTCGATGGCAAGACTGCTTGCCCGCGCGGTGAACTGCGCAGATCCCGATCATGCGCCCTGCAATGAATGTGAAAACTGCAGGGCGGCGATTGAAGGAACACATCCGGATATTATTGAAATCAACGCCGCAAATGAAACGCATGTTGAAGACATCCGTGATCTGATCGAACGAGCCAGACTGTCACCGATGATGGGAAAACATAAGATCTATATCATCGATGAAGTACATCAGCTGTCCTCCAGTGCCGCAAGTGCATTGCTGAAGACATTGGAAGAACCGCCGGAACATGTGATCTTTATTCTGGCAACGACAGATCCCCAGAAACTTCTGAAAACCATCATTTCCCGCTGTCAGCGATTTGATTTTTCAAAAGTGGATACGCCGGAGATCCAGACTCATCTTCTGATGATTGCCGGGCAGGAAGGATTTACGCTGGAACCGGAAGCCGCCCGGAAAATTGCGGAGCTGGCAGATGGTGGAATGCGGGATTCGCTTTCGATTCTGGAACAGGCAAGAGCCTATGGAAATGGGATCATCAGTGAACAGGTGATTGATTCGATCTTCGGACTTGCATCACTAAGTGAGCAGATCGAGCTTCTGAACGGAATATTCGCCCGTGATCTGGAAAGCGTCCTGACGCGGATCAGAAGCTGTGAATCGCATGGAACAGATCTCAGAAGACTGACTGAAGATCTGATTTCTGATCTGAAAGACGGAATTATCTATCAATATACAAAGAACGCCGCATATCTTCATATGCTGAAAGAAGAGCAGGCGATTAAGCTGAGTGAACATCCGGTATCGGAACTTCTGTCAATGATTGATGTTCTGATGAAAGCACAGGAACGGTACAGGACTGCACGCTCCGTTACTTCAATATTTGAAATCGCTTGTCTTGAACTGATGAATCCGGATGCACAGCTCTCTGCTGCAGAGATCCGGAAACAGCCGGGACAGAATACCGTGTCAGTACCTTCGGCAAAACCGGCGGCACCCTCTGAGAAGACATGGAGCACGCCGGCTGTATCAGCTGTACGGAAGGAAGCTTCGCCAGGTGAACCAGCGACAAAACAGAGCGAACCGCTGCGTACAGTTTCTGATGCCGGAAAAACAGAACCGCTTAAAACACCGTCTCAGCCGGCTGCAGAACCGACCATCCGAGCTGCGGCAGAAAAGGACCGCTCTCCGCTTGCAGTACTCGGACTTCTGGTGCAGTGCAGTAAAAGCGAAAAGGCAGCAGCGGAACCGCTTCTTGCCGGTCTGCTGGCAGGCCCGGTCTTGAACCGGTATAATGCAGGTCTTCGGCAGATGAAGCTGAGGGCAGCAGGAAAAGATATTCTGCTCTTTACCGGTTCGGAAGCGGCCGTGCATATGTTTGAAGAACCGGAATTTGAACTTGGAATTTATACCTATCTGAAAGAAAGCGGCATCGATAAAGCCGTAGCTGCAGTGACCGAGGAAGAATACCGGGCGGCAGTGGATGAATTCCGCTCCCGCAGCAGATCCGGAACTCTGCCGGAGCCATCTGTCATACAGCGGCCGCAGGCGGCAGAAAAAACAGAAGAGAAATATGATACAGAACAGGCAGTACTTGATCTGTTCGGAAAAGAAAATGTCGAGATTATCGACGGAGGAGAATAACACTTATGGATATGAGAAGATTGATGGAACAGGCGCAGCAGATGCAGAAGAAGCTGAAGAAGATCGAACAGGAACTCGATGAAACGATCTATGAAGGAAGAACCGGCGGATCGGAAGGGGTCTGTGTGAAAATCAAAGGGAATAACGAAGCAACTGAAATTTCCATTCCGGAAGAACTGATGGAAAGGGAAAACCGGGAAGAACTGCAGGATATGCTGCTGATCGCATTTAACAGCGCGGTGGAGCAGGCACGTACGGAACGGGAAGAGAAGCTCGGATCAATTACGCAGGGCGTATCGATCCCGGGACTGTAATACATGTATCCGAAAAGTCTTCAGGTACTGATTGAACAGTTTCGCACACTGCCCGGAGTCGGAGAAAAAACCGCAGAACGATATGCGCTGATGATTGCAGAACAGCAGCCGGAAGAAACCTTCCGGTTTGCGGATGCGCTGAAAGATGCGGCACAGAAACTTCATCGATGCCCTGTCTGCGGCAATCTCACAGATGAAGAGGAGTGTTCCATCTGTCAGGATAAAGAGCGCAGCAGAGGGCAGATTTTTGTCGTTCAGTCACCGAAGGATGTCACGGCAATGGAACGGACCGGAGAATACCATGGTGTTTACCATGTGCTCAACGGATTGATTTCCTCTTCCAAGGGAATCCTTCCGGAAGACCTGAATCTGCAGGAACTGATCAGCCGGGCAAAACAGGCGCAGGAAGTGATTATCGCCACCAGTGCCACAATGGACGGAGAAACGACAGCGATGTATCTGGACCGGCTGCTGAAAAAGGAATGTCCGGGTCTGCTTGTAACACGGATCGCACATGGATTGCCGGCAGGCGGGCTTCTGGATTACGCAGATGAAATTACACTGACACATGCGTTGTCAGACAGAAAGGCAATGCAGTAAAAGAAAAAAAGGAGAAGGAAAAGCCATGAACAACGATTTGAAGATCGCTCAGGAAGCGACGCTGGAAGATATCAGCGTCATCGCTGAGAAAGCGGGAATCCCGGAAGCGTATCTCATTCCTTATGGAAATGATAAGGCAAAGGTTTCACTGAAACTGCTGGATACACTGAATGACAGAGAAGACGGAAAGCTGATTCTTGTAACGGCAATCAACCCGACAAAGGCAGGCGAAGGAAAATCTACAACAACAGTCGGGCTTGCGGATGGACTGGCGAAAATCGGAGTCAATGTAATGGCATGTCTCCGGGAACCGTCGCTTGGACCGGTATTCGGACTCAAAGGCGGTGCAGCAGGCGGAGGTTATGCACAGGTAGTACCGATGGAGTCAATCAATCTCCATTTTACAGGTGACATGCATGCAATTACAACCGCCACCAACCTGATCGCTGCGATGCTGGATAACAGCATTTATCAGGGAAACCCGCTGAATATTGACCCGAACCGGGTGGAATGGAAACGGTGCCTGGATATGAATGACCGTACACTCCGTTCGATTACGATTGCTCAGGATAAAGATACGAACGGCGTGGAACGCAAAGATCACTTTGTGATTACGGTTGCGACGGAGATTATGGCAATCCTCTGTCTTTCAAAAGACCTGGAAGATTTCCGGCAGCGGGTCAGCAGCTGTATTGTTGCTTATACCTATGACAACAAACCGGTTACTGTAAAAGATCTTGAAGCAGATGGTGCGGCAGCGGTGGTGATGAAAGATGCGATTATGCCGAATCTGGTTCAGACGCTGGAACATACGCCGGTATTTGTCCATGGCGGACCGTTTGCGAATATCGCCCATGGCTGCAACTCGCTGATCGCAACCCGCACCGCACTGAAGCTTGCGGATTATGTTGTGACCGAAGCCGGATTCGGAGCGGATCTCGGAGCTGAAAAGTTCCTTGATATCAAATGCCGGCTCGGCGGACTGAAGCCGAATGCGGTTGTCATTGTTGCGACGGTCCGTGCACTGAAGATGCACGGCGGCGTGGATTCGGCTCATCTCGAAGAAGAAAATGTCGAAGCGATGCTGGAGGGGGCGAAGAACCTTCAGAAACATGTTGAAAGCATTCAGGCATTCGGTGTACCGTTCCTGATTGCCGTAAACAAATTCTCTGCGGATACGCCGAAGGAAGTGGAAGCGTTGCTCAGCTGGTGCAGAGAGCACGGTTATCCGGCAGAAGAGAGCGATGGATGGGCAAACGGCGGAAACGGAACAATTGAACTGGCAAAACACGTAACGGAACTGTGCAGAGAAGAATCCCACTACCATCCGATCTATGATGAAACGGATACGATTCAGAATAAGATTGCTGCGATCGCAAAGACTGTATACGGTGCAGATGATGTGGAATACAGTGATCTTGCACTGGAAAAGATCAAGATCTTTATTGCCAACGGCTGGGACAGAGTTCCGGTATGCATGGCAAAGACGCCGCTTTCGCTGACTGACGATCCGAATATCAAAGGAAGGCCGGAACACTTTGCAATTCACGTAAAGGACCTTTCGATTTCACGCGGTGCAGGATTTATCGTTGCCTATACCGGATCGATTCTGACTATGCCCGGGCTTCCTGCCGTACCGGCAGCGGTTCATATGGGCGTAGATGAAAACGGAAACAGTTACGGAATTTTCTGAGAACACACTATGAGTTCGATTGCCTATACGACAGATCAGGAAATGATTGAATATCACCGCCTGTGCGGCAGCCGGAATGTGAATTTCTGGCGCCTTTCCTCACGGGCGGGATTTACCGATTTTAAACCGGGAGATCTTCTGTTTTTCTATGCGTACGGGCAGTCACAGCGAAAAAAAGGACTGGTCGGATATGCACATTACGAAGGATCATACCGGCTGTCACTGGATGAGATGTGGCGGCGATACAGAACCGCCAATGGCTACAGCAGTAAGGCAAAGCTGAAAGAAGCGATCGAGGGAGCTTCACGCAAAGGAAGCGTACCCGATAAAATGAACTGTCTGAGTCTGAAGGACTGCGTTTATTTCAGCTCGCCGGTATTTCCGGAAGAAGCCGGTTTGCACATCAATGACAGACTGGAAAGCTTTACCTATCTGGATAAGAATGATGAAGCGGCGACGGTACGGATTCTTCGCCTGGCGGAAGAGCGGGGAATTGATGTGTGGGCAGAAAGCCAGACCTATGAACCGGATTCCATCTTTGCGCTTGATGAAATCCGTCAGCAGCTCCGGCTGATTCAGGCAAGAATGCCAGAAGAGGATCGTGGTGAACGGGAACTTGCCCGCTGCCGCAGGCTTGTAAAAAAACTGGTGGTCAGCGGAGAATATGAACCGGTTCGCGGATCTGTCTGTGACGTATTCCGGGTAACGGAAGGACGGGTGGAAATCACAGTTCCATTTGTATCCGGAACAGCGGACCGGATGAAGCGTATCCGGAATATACTGGGCAAGCTGCTACTGTATAGGATCACCGCAGATGAGATTGGTCTGCGGGGAGGAAGTCCCTCTTTTGCGATAGTGACAGAGGAGGACGATGAAGAGAAGGAATTCCTGCGGGAAGCGGTAAGATATGTCGGATTATGAAGTCATTGTAATCGGCGGCGGTCATGCCGGAATCGAAGCGGCACTTGCGTGTGCCCGGCTCGGCGTAAAGACTGCTATGATTACATTAAGAAAAGAGAATATCGGGAAGATGCCGTGCAATCCTTCGGTAGGCGGACCTGCCAAGGGAATTGTCGTGCGGGAGATTGACGCGCTGGGCGGCCAGATGCCGGTTACGGCTGATGCGACTGCACTGCAGTTCAAGATGCTGAATACGGCAAAGGGGCCGGGTGTCCGGGCGCTTCGGGTTCAGTCGGATAAGATTGCCTATGCAAGGATGATGCAGGATGTCCTGGACAGACAGGAACATTTGACGGTCATCGAAGGCATGACGACAAAGCTGAACGTACAGAATCAGAAGGTGCAGGGCGTTACGCTGAATGACGGTACAGTTCTTTCCGCACAGATTGTGATTCTCACAACCGGTACCTATATGGCCGGTCTGAACATGATCAGTGATGAAGTGGTACCGGGCGGACCGGATCGGGAACCAACCACGGAACTGCTTTCGGAATCTCTGCGGCAGAACGGACTGAAAACCTTCCGGCTGAAGACAGGAACACCGCCCAGAGTACTGACGGCTTCCATCGATTTTTCAAAGACAGAACTTGAACCCGGAACACCGGGATTTGTCAGCTTCTCCGAAACAACAACGCATATCCGCCCGTATGAAGAACAGGTCAGCTGCTACATGACCTGGACAACACCGGAAACCCATGAAATCATTCTGAAGAATCTGAAGCGTTCTTCCATGTATTCCGGTGTGGTAAAAGGGGTCGGCCCGCGGTATTGCCCTTCGATAGAAGACAAGCTGGTCCGGTTTGCGGATAAGCCAAGACACCTGCTGTTTCTTGAACCGGAGAGTCTGTCCATGGATACCACCTATGTACAGGGATTTTCCACCTCTCTGCCAAGAGAGGTACAGGAGGCAATGACGCATACACTTCCCGGATTTGAACACTGCATTATAAAAAAATATGCCTATGCGATTGAATATGATGCAGTGGATCCGATACAGATGAAGCCTTCTCTTGAAAACAAGATCATAGAAAATCTGTTTACGGCAGGGCAGATCAACGGTACATCCGGATATGAGGAAGCAGCCGGTCAGGGGCTTATGGCAGGGATCAACGCCGTTCAGAAACTGCGGGAGAGAAAACCGCTGGTTCTGCGGCGAGATGAAGCATATATCGGCGTTCTGATTGATGATCTTACAGCAAAGGGAACAAAGGAACCATATCGTCTTCTGACATCAAGAGCGGAATTCCGTCTGCTGCTGCGGCATGACAATGCCGAACAGCGGCTCATTGAGAAAGGAAGAGAAGTCGGACTGATCAGTGAAGCGCGCTACGCCGCATACGAGAAAAAACAGGCAGAACTGAATGCAATGGAGGAACGGCTGAAGGAAGCCAGGTTTCATCTGGATGATCCGGGACTTACGGAAATCCTGTGCAGGGATCCGAATTTTACCCCGGAGCATCGCGGAGAAAGCGGGTATGAACTGCTGAAGCGGCCGGGCATTACAAGCCGGAAGCTGTATGAGCTGCTTGGAGAAAATGCGGATGAGAAGCTGGCGGAACAATGTGATATCGGAGTCAAATATAAAGGATATATCGATAAGGCAAAACGGGAGGCTGCCAAGCTGCAGGCAATGGAAGAAGTTCCCCTTGGCGTGGAATTTGACTATGATGCTGTGGAACATCTTTCTCTGGAAGGCAGACAGAAGCTGAATACCTATAAGCCCGCAACAATGGGGCAGGCATCCCGGATCTCCGGTGTAAATCCGGCAGATATCGCCGTGCTTGCAATAGCTATTCGAAAACGAAAGGAGATTGAATCATGAACTGGCAGGATGTTGTATCAAATGTGAATATTTACGGACTGGAAGAATCCGTCCGGGGATCGAAGTATCCGATGGCAGTGGATCTGAATGCACTGGATGATGAGATTACAGAGCGTACGATCCGTCTGGCACAGTCGAAGACCGGAAGCGGACATGACAATTTTCTCAACGGAGTGATCGTTCAGTTTGACCTGACTTTTTCCAACAAGGCATGGGTTGAAGCAGAACGGTATCACTTCCTGGATTTCGTAAGTTCTCAGTCAACCATGCATCGGATTACGAAATTTGATCTCGACAGTGTATATAACGAATATGTAGACCCGGGCATCATTGAGATCATGAAGCGTAAGACGCAGGAATACAATGATCTGAAACGGGATATTGAGTCATTGCGGGAAGACGGAAAGGATACTACGACGCTGGATGAGCTCGCCAGCCGCAAATATCTGGAAATCCTTTATTCCAACCCTGCGGGATTCCGGCTGACCGCCAGGATGACGACGAATTACCGGCAGCTGAAAACGATCTATTTCCAGCGGAAGGATCATCGCCTTCCGGAATGGCGTGCCTTCTGCAAGTGGATTGAAACTCTGCCGAGATCGGAGTTCATTACCCGTGCTTCGTAAGGTACTGCCGCTTCTGCTGGCCGGAAGTATCCTGCTGTACGGCGGCTGCGGAAACCATACCGCGGACTCTTCACAGGATTATGTTTCATCCGGTTCGGCACAGCCGGAGGCAGATCGCAGAGAGACGGTCGGAGTCTGGTTTTCCTATCTTGAATACAAGGGTTACTGCAGTGAGATGGATGAAGAAGAATTCACCGCCTATGTGCAGAACGCAGTAAGCAATATGAATGATCTCGGCATCAATGCGCTCTATCTTCACGCGGTTGCGTTTACGGATGCGATCTATGATTCAGCGATATACCCGCGCGCTTCCTATATGAGCAATACGGATTATGATCCGTATGCGATCTTCGCTGCGGAAGCAGAGAAAAACGGGATCGCAGTTCATGCCTGGATCAACCCGATGCGCTCGGTAAAAGTCGATGAAGTACAGTCGCTGCCGGAGGATTTTATTATCCGCCGCTGGATCGCAAAGAATGATGAGCGTGTCCGTCAGGTGGGTGACCGGTATTATCTGAATCCCGCTTATCCGGAAGTAAGACAGCTGATCTGCTCGGTTGTTTCCGAACTCATGGAAAAGTATCATCCTGCAGGAATACATATGGATGATTATTTCTATCCGTATGAAACCGCAAAGAATTTTGATGCCTATATCTACTCGACTGCACAGGAAGAAAACCCGTCGCTTACACTGGAAGAATTCCGTACGGCAAATGTGGATGAGATGGTAAAGGAGCTGCATGATACCGTCAAGGCGTTTGATGCGGATATGGAATTCGGTATCTCCCCGGCAGGAAATATAGATAACTGTATCAGTCTGCTGTTCGGCAATCCTTACCATTGGGTGGAACAGGGAACTGTGGATTATCTGATTCCTCAGATTTACTGGGGTTATCTGCATCCGGTCAAACCGTTTGAGCCGACCTGGCAGGAATGGCTGCAGGTAAAAGGCAGCAGCGATGTGCGTCTGATGGCAGGACTTGCGGCATATGTAATCGGTGCCAGAGTCAGTGTTTCTTCGGATAATGAAGAAGCCAACCTGGAGTGGGTGAATCACGACGACATGATGGCGCGTCAGATGGAGACCGTCTTTACGCAGGGAGGAGACGGCGTGGTGTTCTTTTCGTACAGTTCGCTCTTCTCACCGGATGAAGAAACAACAGAAATTGTGGATAACGAAATTCTCCACATAAAAAACCAGCTGAATCGCTGAGTTGATGTACGGGTTTTGCAATATTCGTGTAAAATAAGCAGAGATTTATGACGATTGAAGAACTGCGACAGGAAATCAGAAACCGGAATCTGCCGGCGGATGACAGCGCAGTTGAGGCGATGCTGCGCCTGACTGCGATATTAAAGGAATGGAACGGAAGGTTTAATCTGACCGCGATTGATGAGCCGGAAGAAGTATATGAAAAACATCTTCTGGACTGTCTGATCCCGCTGTCACACATCCATCCGGAAGGATCGGTCTGTGATGTCGGAAGCGGAGCGGGGTTTCCCGGCCTGGTATGGGCCGCTGCACTTCCGGAGGTTTCATTTACACTGCTTGAGCCGACGCAGAAACGATGTCGGTTTCTTGAAGCAGCCGCAGAGGAAATGGGTCTGAAGAATGTGACAGTCGTCAATCAGAGAGCAGAAGAGTTCGCAGCAGCGTCACGGGAATCTTTCGATACAGTGACGGCCCGGGCAGTTGCCAATCTGCCGGTGCTCTCAGAACTCTGTGTTCCGCTGGTCCGTACCGGAGGCACCTTTGCGGCAATGAAGGGATCCCGCGGCACGGAAGAAGCGGAAGAAGCAGCTTATGCGCTGAAGACGCTCGGCTGTCAGGAATACAGACTGTTTGAAGATACGCTTCCGAACGGGGAAAAACGTGTGCTGGTGACTGCTGTGAAGCAGAAGCCGACAGACAGAAAATACCCGCGCGCGTATGCGAAAATCAAACAGAAACCGCTGATGGAGAAACACGGTTATGGCAAGATCCATATTTGACACGTTATTTGAACGGACGCAGACCGGCAAGACAGTGGAGATCCCGGTTGAAAAAATCCGGCCGAGCCGGTATCAGCCAAGACTCCATTTTGATCCGGCCGCAATGCATGAGCTTACGGAATCCGTTAAGAACAATGGGCTGATTCAGCCGATTACTGTTCGTGAGATCGAGGACGGCTATGAAATCATTGCCGGAGAACGCCGGTGGCGCGCATGCCGCAATGCCGGTTTTGAAACGGTGCCCTGCTATATCCTCTCGCCAAATGAAAACGAAGCGGCAGAGATGTCAATGGTGGAAAACATTCAGCGGGAAAATCTGACTGCAGTTGAGGAAGCCAAGGGATATGTTCAGCTGATGCGTCAGGCAAATATGACGCAGGAGGAAGTCGCAAAGCGGGTCGGAAAATCACAGTCCGCAATTGCGAACAAGATCCGGCTTCTGAATCTTCCGCAGGAAGTACAGGATGCCGTAGCCGGAAGAGAGCTTTCGGAGCGTCAGGCAAGAGCGCTGCTCAGTCTGCCGCGGGAAAAGCAGACAGCGGCTTATCACTATGTTACAGAAAAGGAAATGAATGTCCGGCAGACGGAAGCGTATGTTGAACAGATCAATACGGTGAAGAAAAAACGTCGCCGCAAACCAACAACAAAAGGTTTCACACGCAATGTGCAGATCGGAATCAATTCGGTAAAGCAATGTGTGGAAATGATACGGAAAACAGGAATTGATGTGGAAATGGAGACAACGGACAGTCCCGAAGAAGTGCGCATCCTGCTGCGTTTTCCGAAATAAAATCGGAGAAGTTGAATTATGGGGAAAATTATCGCAGTAGCGAATCAGAAAGGCGGTGTCGGAAAGACAACGACCTCAATCAATCTTGCGGCAGGGCTTGCCTATGCAGACAAACGGGTGTTGCTTGTGGATTTTGATCCGCAGGGAAATGCGACAAACGGAATCGGTGCCGGCGCGGCCGGGTTTGATCATAACCACAGTGTTTATCAGGTACTGATGGGAAATGATACGGTTGCGCAGGATGTGGTTACACTGGATATGCCGCCGCTGGATGTGCTTCCGGCGACAATCGATCTTTCCGGTGCAGATGTGGAAATGGCTTCCAATATGTATGAAGTAGGCCGTGAACATCTGCTGAAGCAGAAACTTGAGCCGGTCAGACGGATGTATGACTACATCATTATTGACTGCCCGCCCAGTCTCGGCCTTCTGAATACAAATGCACTGACGGCCGCAGATTCCGTAATCATTCCGGTCCAGTGTGAATATTTCGCACTGGAAGGACTTACACAGCTGCTCTCAACAATTCGTCTTGTTCAGCGACTGTGGAATCCGAAATTATCCATTGAAGGGGTGCTTCTGACAATGTTTGATGTAAGAACCAAACTGTCGGTAGAAGTGCAGCAGGAAGTACGGAAGTATTTCAAGGAAAAGGTATACCGCTGCTCAATCCCCCGCAATGTCCGGCTTTCTGAAGCACCAAGCCGGGGCGAGAGTATTTTTGAATACGATACACGTTCGGAGGGAGCCAAGGCATATGTCGGGCTTGTCAAGGAAGTGATCTCGCAGAATGAAAAGAGGTAATGGATGGCAGAAAAGAAAAAAAACGGGCTGGGACGCGGTCTGGACTATATTTTCGGTTCAGACGTGGAACAGTTTCTTGAAGATATCCAGAACAACGGAGGGGATGCGCCGGGACGGAAAGAGGTTGAGCTTTCGGTAGAGTCGATCCGGCCAAACCCGTATCAGCCCAGAAAAGAGTTTGATGAGAAAGCTCTGAATGAACTGGCGGATTCGATACGCCTGCACGGGATCTTTACTCCGCTTCTGGTGCGGCCAAGTGTTCAGGGCTACGAACTCATTGCCGGTGAACGGCGGCTGCGCGCCGCGAGAATTGCAGGACTTGAGACAGTTCCGGCAATTTCGGTGGACTTTACGGATGAAGAGATGATGGAAATCTCCCTGCTGGAAAATGTACAGCGGGAGAACCTGAATCCGATTGAAGAAGCCGCAGCCTATGAATCGCTGATCAAACGGCTCGGATATACCCAGGAACAGCTGGCGGAGCGGGTCGGAAAGTCCAGAGAATACTGCGCAAATATGCTGAGACTTCTGAAGCTTCCGATGCAGGTTCAGGAAATGGTGACAGAAAAACAGCTGACGATGGGTCATGTAAGACCGCTGCTGGCACTGGATGACGAAGAAGCGATGTATGAAGCTGCACTCGTAATCCGAAAGGAAAAGATGTCCGTGCGGGAAGCGGAGCGCTATGTAAAGGAACTGCTTGGAGCGGAAGCACAGGAGAAGAAACAGAAGTCTGAACCGAAGAAAGATCCTCTGATCCGCGATCTTGAAAACCGGATGAGTTCAAAGCTCGGAACAAAGGTCATGATCAGCGGAAAAAATCTCAGTATCCGGTTTGCGGATACCGCGGATCTGAACCGGATTCTGGAACTGATCGGAATGATTGAGGAATAACCTTTATGAACTGCCCCGAAACGTCACTTTTTCATAGTCACAGCAGACGAATGCGGTATATGATGTTGGTATTTGCCGGAGCTGGTCTGATTCTGTGCGGAATCAGCCGGCCGGCCGGAATCGGATTTCTTGCCGGGGAGGCGCTGGCTGTATTCATCTATGAATGGAACGTACGCTACTGGACCCGGGTACTTGATTCCGGAAATGCAGGAAAGTTTACCGGGTTTCCCCATTTCATGATCAATTTCATTCTGATGGGGGCATTATTGCTGTGCGGGGTATATTTTCCTGATATTCTGAATATTTTTACTGCTGCTGCAGGACTGACGACAGTAAAATCGGCTATTATTATCACGGAACTGCTGAAACGAAAGGAGGCGATTAAATGACGGTACAGTCTGATGTGTATGTAATCATTCTTCTGACTGTCATACTTGGCGCTGCGATCATTGCGCTGTCAAAAAAGATCGATAAGACAGATCCTCTTCAGGAACCGAAAGGAATTATCCTTCCGGTGCTGCTCGGAATTCAGAGCGTGCACAAAAGTGTAACGGATAACGTCGGTGAAAAGACAGCGGAGATTCTGACCCCGTATATCCTTGTGTTATGGGTCTATATCTTTACATCGAATATCATTTCGCTGTTCGGACTGAATTCTCCGACATCAAATCTTTCCGTTACGCTGCTGCTGGCGTTTCTGACCTGGCTTCTGATTCAGATCACAGAGCTGAAGTATCAGGGAATCGGAGGCTATCTTCACAGCTTCCTTGAGCCGATCGCAGTGATGCTGCCGATGAATATCATCGGAAAGTTCTCCACAATGATCTCAATGTCGATCCGTCTGTTCGGAAATATTCTCTGCGGAACGATTATGATGCAGCTGATTTACGGTGCGACGCAGGCTCTTTCAGATGCGCTTGCGTCATTCTTCGGTGCTAAGGGCGGTGTGTTCAACTTTATGGCACCGCTGATCGCTCCGGTGCTTCATGCATACTTCGATCTGTTTTCCGGATTTATACAGACGCTTGTATTTGTTACGCTAACGATGGTTCTGATCGGGAATGATATGCCCGAGGATGTGAAAAAAGGTATCGCATAGGGAGGAAAAAATATGGATATCAATAAGGGTTTAATTGCAATTGGTGCAGGACTTGCGGTATGTGCCGGTATGATGACCGGTCTTGGTGAAGGTACCGCTGCAGCGCATGCCTGCGATGCGATCGGTAAGAATCCGGAAGCGGAATCCAAGATCCGTTCCACAATGATTCTCGGTATTGCGCTCTCAGAGACCTGCGCGATTTACGGTCTTCTGGTTTCGATCCTGCTCATGTTCGTTTATCCGAGCCTGTAATACACTGACGGAGAGAGATACAGATGATAGATGTTGACATCGTAGGACAGCTGGTACCCAATCCACTGACGATGATCACACAGCTCTGCAGTACTCTCGTGCTGTTTCTTCTGATGCGGAAGTATCTCTGGAAATCCGTCCAGGAATTCTTTGCCGTACGCGGAGAAAAGATGCAGGAAGATCTGCAGGCGCAGGAGCTTGCCCGGAAGGAAGCAGAAACAGACCGCCAGGAAGCCGCAAATGCACTGAAAGCAGCGGGAGACCGCTCGGAAGAAATCGTTGCGGCTGCTGTGAAGGAAGCTGGTGACCGGAAAGAAACCATACTTGCGGAAGCGAAGAGAGAAGCAGATATGGAGCGGCAGAAAGCGCGTGAGCAGATGCAGGCAGAGCGTGAATCAATGTACAGTGACATGCAGAAGGAAATGGTTGAAGTCGCAATGGCTGCGGCTGGCCGCCTGTTGCAGAAAGACAACGCGGAAGAGCTGGATCGCAAGGCAATCGATGCCTTCGTAAAGGAAGCAACGGATGGCGAATGAAATTGCCGGCCGTTATGCCGAAGCGCTGTTTGAATTGTCCGCTGAATTGAATCAGATAGAAGAACGGAAAGAGGAAGCACAGATCATCCTCTCACAGTTTCATGAAAATCCGGATCTCTTCGGATTTTTCCGTGCGGTTCAGATCTCGCGGAATGAGAAAAAGGAAGTAATCGAAAAAATACTGGCGGACTTTACGCCGGAAACTCGGAACTTCATGAAACTGCTTGTGGATAAGGACCGGATGTACTATGTGATTCCGATTCTCGAAGCGTTTATTGCAAAAGCAGACGAAGCACTTGGGATTGAGACGGCAGTCGTTACCAGTGCCCGTGAGCTTTCTGCAGAACAGCTCACAAGGATCAGAGGGGCTCTGGAAAAGAAGACAGGCCATAAGATCCGGCTGATCACGAAGCTGGACAAGTCGTTGATAGCGGGTATCAAAGTATCTGCCGGCAGCGTTGTAACAGATGTTTCTGTTGCACGGCAGATGGAAGAAATGAAGGAAACACTCCTGAGAGGAGGAATAGGATGAAACAGATCAGACCGGAAGAGATCAGTTCGCTGATCAAGGAACAGATCAGACATTATGATCAGAAGATCCATTCGGATGATGTCGGTTACGTCATCAGTACGGGTGACGGTATCTGCATGGTTCAGGGGATTGACCAGGCCATGAGCGGAGAGCTGCTCGAACTGCCAAACGGCGTATTCGGCATGGTTCAGAACCTGGAAGAAGATCATATCGGTGTCGTTCTGCTCGGTAATGATACAGCGATCCGGGAAGGCGATGAAGTTCGCCGTACCGGCAGGATCGTGGAAGTCCCGGTTGGCGACGGGCTGCTTGGCCGTGTGGTCAATGCGCTTGGTCAGCCGATCGATAACCGCGGACCGATTGAATTTACAAAAACGCGCCCGGTAGAACGTGTCGCACCGGGTGTTATGAAGCGCAAAGGCGTCAACCAGCCGCTGATGACTGGCCTTAAGATTATCGACAGTATGATTCCGATCGGAAAAGGTCAGCGTGAGCTGATCATCGGTGACCGTGAAACGGGTAAAACCGCAATTGCGATCGATACGATCATCAATCAGAAAGGCAAAAATGTTTACTGCATTTATGTCGCAATCGGTCAGAAGGAATCGACCGTTGCACGTCTTGTGCAGAAGCTGAGGGAACACGGGGCGATGGAATATACCACCATCGTGAATGCGTCCGCTTCAACTTCAGCTCCGCAGCAGTATCTTGCCCCATATGCAGGATGTGCGATCGGAGAAGAATGGATGGAACAGGGCAAGGACGTTCTGATTATTTATGATGATCTGTCCAAGCATGCAGTTGCTTACCGTACCATGTCCCTTCTGTTAAGGAGACCGCCGGGACGTGAAGCGTATCCGGGTGACGTTTTCTACCTGCATTCCAGACTTCTTGAACGGGCCGCAAAGCTCAGTGATGAACTCGGAGGCGGATCACTGACCGCACTTCCGATTATTGAAACGCAGGCAGGCGATATTTCCGCCTATATACCGACGAATGTCATTTCGATTACCGACGGTCAGATCTTCCTGCAGACAGATCTGTTCGCTTCCGGTGTCCGGCCGGCAGTTGACTCCGGTCTTTCGGTTTCCCGAGTCGGTTCGCATGCGCAGACCAAGGCGATGAAGAAGGTATCCTCTTCCCTGAAGCTTGAGCTTGCGCAGTATCATGAAATGCTGGCGTTTGCGCAGTTCGGTTCTGATCTTGATCCGGCAACCAAGAAGATTATCGAGCACGGTACCCGGCTGACGGAGCTTCTCAAGCAGCCGCAGTATTCACCGATGTCTATGTCAGATCAGGTGCTTACCCTGTATGCCGCAAAGAACGGAATCATCGACGAAATCGATGCGTCAGACATGCTGGAGTTTGAAAAAGTGATGCACCGGATGTTCCATGAGAACTATGCCGATCTTCTGGAACAGATTGAAACAACCGGTGAGATTTCAGATGAAAACAACGACAGGATCCGGGAGGGAATGAACGCCGTTCTGGAACATTACCGCCTGGTAAAGGGAGTATAGTATGCAGTCGATGCAGTCACTGCGTACCCGGATCCGTTCCGTCGGATCAACCCGCAAGATTACAAAGGCGATGGAGATGATCGCCAATGCAAAGCTGTTCAAGCAGCGGGCGGCGATGGAAGCGAATCGGGAATATGCACTGCGTCTTCGGGAGACCGTAAACGAAATTGTTGCGAGGAATCCGGGAATTGACAGCCCGTATCTGAAGCATTCAGACAGCGATCTGAAACTGATCGTCGTATTCTGCAGTGATATGGGACTCTGCGGCGCATATAACATGAATATCATGCGCTTTATCAAGGAGAACCTGACGAAAGACGATCCGATCGTCCTGATCGGAACCTCGCTGTACCGTCAGCTGAAGCAGGACGGGTACAGAGTAATGAACAAAGAACCGCTGCCTTCTGACGGAGTGACGCCGCAGACGATCCGTGATCATATCAAAGCGGCAGAGGAATATTACTTCCGGAATAATGTCGGAAGCCTGCAGATCATCCGCACACGATTTGTGAATACGATGTCTTTCCGGCCGGAGATGATACAGCTGCTTCCCTGTGAGCTGGAACATCCCGAAGTGAAGGAAGGCCCGCATGTGGAAACACTGTTTGAGCCCGATGCAGAAGTGATTCTTGCGGAGATCATGCCGATGATGCTGGCAGATATGCTGTACAGCGCCTGGATGGAATCCACGACAAGCGAGCAGGGAAGCCGGCGCATGGCGATGAAAACCGCGACTGACAATGCGGATGAACTCAGCGAGCAGCTGCTGCTGGAATACAACAAGGCAAGACAGGCTGCGATCACGCAGGAGATCACTGAGATTGTCGGAGGATCCGATGCGGTTTAGAGTTAGGAGAGTACTGCTATGAATGAAACAGGAAAAATTGTACAGGTCATCGGACCGGTCGTAGATATCCGCTTTGATTCGGATCATCTTCCCGCAATCCGGAATGCGATTCATATCAAACGCGATGAGAATGAAACGATGACCGTTGAAGTTGCTCAGCATATCGGAGATGATATCGTCCGCTGCATTGCAATGAGCAGCACGGATGGTCTTGTCCGCGGAATGCAGTGTACGGATACCGGAGAACCGATTACCGTTCCGGTCGGCGAAGAAGTACTCGGCAGAATGTTCAATGTGCTCGGCGAACCGATCGACGGACTCGGAGAAGTCAATGCAAAAGTCCGGATGCCGATTCACCGTCCTGCCCCGACCTTTGCGCAGCAACAGACATCTACGGAAATTCTCGAAACCGGAATCAAGGTCATTGATCTTCTCTGCCCGTATAACAAGGGCGGCAAGGTCGGTCTCTTTGGCGGTGCCGGCGTCGGAAAAACCGTTCTCATGCAGGAACTGATTCACAACATTGCAATTGAGCACGGCGGCCGTTCTGTTGTCGCGGGTGTTGGTGAACGTACGCGTGAAGGAAACGACATGTACTTCGAAATGAAGGAGTCCGGCGTTCTTAAAAATACCGTACTTACGTACGGACAGATGAACGAGTCTCCGGGTGCCCGTATGCGAGTTGCACTGTCTGCGCTTACAATGGCGGAGTATTTCCGTGATAAGGAACATCAGGATGTGCTTCTGTTTATCGATAACATCTTCCGTTTTACTCAGGCGGGTTCAGAAGTATCCGCGCTGCTTGGCCGTATGCCGAGTGCCGTCGGGTATCAGCCGACACTGGCAACGGAGATGGGACAGCTGCAGGAGCGCATCACATCGACAGATGACGGATCGATTACTTCGGTTCAGGCAATTTACGTACCTGCAGATGACCTGACAGACCCGGCTCCGGCAACTGCGTTCTCCCATCTTGACGCAAAGACCGTTCTTGACCGTGGGATTGCGGCACTTGGTATTTATCCGGCCGTTGATCCGCTGATCATCGGAGACGAGCACTATCAGGTCGCACGTGAAGTTCAGCAGATTCTTCAGAGATACAAGGAACTGCAGGATATCATTGCAATTCTTGGTATGGATGAACTCGGTGAAGAAGACCGGAAGATCGTCAACCGTGCCCGCCGGATCCGTAACTTCCTTTCCCAGCCGTTTGCGGTTGCGGAACAGTTCAGCGGTATTCCGGGCAAATATGTTCCGGTCAAAGATACTGTCCGTTCCTTCCGTGAAATTCTGGATGGAAAATATGACGATTTGCCGGAGGCTGCGTTCATGAGCGTCGGAACGATCGAAGACGTTGTTGCGAAGGCAGAGAGCCTGAAATGAGCCTGATTCACATCCGGGTCATAACTCCGGCAGGAATCTACCGGGAGTGTGATTCACCTTATCTGAATATTCAGACGACAGACGGGGACCGAGGACTGCTGCCGAACCATATGCCGATTGTCGCTTCATTGCGTATCGGCAGAATGTCCTGTGAAAACAACGGCGTCCGCGATACGTTTGCAGTAGCAGGCGGATTGCTGTATTTCCGGGATAATCTTGCGGAAATTCTGACCGATGCGATTGAAGGAAAAAAGGAAATTGATCTTGATCGTGCAAAGTCTGCGAAAGACCGGGCAGAACGTCGGCTGTCTGCGAACAAGCAGAATCTCGATGTAAGGCGCGCACAGCTTGCACTTCAGCGTGCGCTGAACCGGATTTCAGTCGCGGAAATCTGAAAAAACAGCAGCTTTGGGTATCTTCCCGAAGCTGTTTTTCATCTGGAATGGCATAATACATGTATGGGGTTTTCAATGTATGTATATTACCGATGACGGAACAGATCTATATTTTGATATCAGCGCATATGAAGGAGATAAAACAGGACCGTTTGTCATGGTGATTCATGGCTTTACCGGTCATTGTGAAGAACCGTTTCTTCAGCAGATCCGTTCCGCATTTCATGAGGCAGGAGCGGATGTGATGATTGCCGAGCTGTACGGCCATGGCAGAAGCGGCGGAGCATTCCGGAATCACACGCTCTACCGGTGGTTCTCCAATCTGATCCGGCTGATCGATGAAGCGAAAGAACACTGGATGAAACCGGGTCAGAAGCTCATACTCTGCGGCCATTCACAGGGCGGACTTTCAGTGCTGATGGCAGCGGCTATGAAAAAGGATGTGGTGAATGGCGTCATCGCACTCGCACCCGCTCTGAATATTCCGGAAGATGCAAGAAGCGGCACCTTGCTGGGGTATGCGTTCAATCCGGACCATATTCCGGATGAACTCCCGGCGAATGAAACGGATATGCTGTCAGGCAACTATATACGTGTTGCACAGACGATCTTCCCGGAACCGGTAATCAGAACCTATCCGGGGCCGGTATTGGTGATTCACGGAACAGCCGATGAAAGTGTTCCATATCAGGTTTCAGAACAGGCTATGGATTATTTATCAAATGGCATGCTGGAGCTGATCGATGGTGATACGCACTGCTTTGACAGATATCCGGATAACGTCTGCCAGACAGCTGTCAGATGGCTGAACATGGTTTGCGGAATGGAGGAGACAGAATGATCAAACGGTATATGCAGTCCGCAGTTTCAATGAAATATGTATTTATTCTGCCGGGGCTGGCGCTTGGCGTTTTTGTATTCGCATTTCTCTATACCTCATCCGGCAATCAGATGATGCGTACCATCGGCATGTGCTTCGGAGCAGTGCTTGCCATCGTCATGATACTTTACTACAGGGAGAAGATTTCACTTTCATTGCAGCTGAAAAAGGTAACGGATCTCAAAGCGTTTGACCAGGCAGTGATGATCGGAATGGCGTTCTTTCTGGAAGACCGTATGCTTGCTTACAGTAAGGGAAAAGTGTTTGATCTGACATATCCTGATATCACACGCGTATCGTTTGAGGAAGGCTCAAACGGAAAGATGTATCTCAATCTTGAAACAGAAAAGGGAGTTCTTCCGGTTGAGATGGCGCTGAAGGATCAGGCGGCCCGGGTTGCACAGTTTCTGAAAACGAAGAACGGAGAGATCGAAACAGAAGGAATAGTACCATCCGGAGACGGAACACTGCGTTCCATAGATCCATATCGGAACGGCAGATAATAAATCAGGTAAGAGACCGGAGAAAGGGAGGCATCAGAAATGTATTACGTACCGGAAGAATGCGAACAATGCGGATTTTATGAGTGTGAAGCGTGCGGAACACGCTTTCTTGACATTCGAATTGCACCGCGTATTCTGTGCCCGTATTGCGGGAAACAGGCAGACATGGAAGTCGGTCCGGATGATCCGGTACCGCAGCAGAATGAAACAGCAATATTGCAGGAAGTGATCGAAGGCGCAGAAAATGTGGAGAAATATGATACTCTGCTGAGCCTTGCAATTACAGGCGGCGATTACAGCTGGATCTGAACAGGAGAATAATTAATGAAATATCTGAAGCAGTTTGTGATCATTCTTGCGGTCACCTGTGCTGGAGAGATAATCCGGCAGTTTGTTCCGCTGCCGATACCGGGCAGTATCTACGGACTTGTGCTGATGTTTGTTTTCCTGTGCGCTAAAGTGATCCGCCTGGAAGATGTGAAGGATACAGCACTGTTTCTCATAGAAATCATGCCGGTGATGTTTATTCCGGCAGCCGCGGGACTGATTGAATCCTGGGGAGAACTGAAACCGATCTTGATTCAGACAATCGTGATTCTTGTGGTGACAACGGTCATTGTCATGGCAGTAACCGGAAAGACAGCTATGTTCATGATCCGAAGAGAACAGAGAAAAAAGAGGACAGACGCATGAACAACGTGATAGCCGCTTCCGCAAGCGCCGGAGCAGTGCTTTCTCTGGCAGCGTATTTTCTCGGAATATTTCTGAGAAAAAAAACAGGCTGGAGTTTTATGAATCCGCTGCTGATTTCAATCATTCTAGTGATCGGGTTTCTGCTTGTTTTTCATGTGGATTACGAAACATACAATGCCAGTGCAAAGGTTATCAGCTGGTTTCTGACGCCGGCAACCGTATCACTGGCAATTCCGCTCTATCAGCAGCTGGATCGGCTGAAGTCAAATATCAAAGCCATACTTGTGAGCATCTTTGCAGGATGTATCGCCAGTATGGGATCTGTTCTTCTGCTGTCATTACTGTTTGGATTTACACATGAACAGTATGTTACCTTTCTGCCGAAGTCCATTACAACTGCGATCGGTATGGGAGTTGTGCAGGAGCTGGGCGGAATTACCGCAATTACGGTAGCGGTGATCATTGTGACCGGTATCTTCGGAAATATTATCGGTGAAGCGCTGTGCAGAGCTTTTCATATAACCGATCCGGTAGCAGTTGGGCTTGCACTTGGAACCAGCGCGCATGCGATCGGTACTGCCAAAGCGATGGAGCTGGGAGAAACCGAAGGCGCGATGAGCTCACTGGCAATCGTTACAGCAGGAATTATTACCGTAATCTTTGCGAATTTCTTTGCCATGATCATGTGAGAAAGAAGGCTCACATTGATCAGTTTAGAGTGACTCGGCAGGGATGCAGGCAATGAATGCGGGGTGGAAGTCAAGTCATAGGGTATCTCAGATTCTGATTGAAACCGCTCCTGCCCGGTAAGATAAAACATAGAAGATTCTAATAGAAAGCTGTTTAAAAATAAAAAGAACAAAAAATCGGAAAAACCATTGTATTGCAATCTTCGATATGTTATAAAAATACGTGGAGTGTAACTCAATATTAGAGTATGTGTAAGATCTAGCGCGCGTAAGCGCACCAGTATCGAATCAGGTTGTTGGTGTAAGTCCAATCGCTCCCAGCATCCGTATATATGTAAATATATACGGATTTTTTAACGTATTTCCAAAGAAGTCCCCGCCTTTACACTTCGTAAGAAGGCGGGGATGAATTCGGAAATACGTTAAAAAGAAATAGATTTGGCTTAGAACAGATTCGTACAGGGGCGTCGATTGATGGATAACAGCCGGGAGGTTCGTATAAAAGTGTGTGAAGGGAAGAATGGAATATGGGAAATGACAAGCTAAATCTGACTGAAGATCAAATAAACCAAATCATAGGTGGGGCATCAGGGATTAACATGCCCACAGATTTTTCTTGCCCAGAGTGTGGATCAAATAGTGCTGATTCAGGTCCTTTGCATAATACGGATGGTGTTGTTTACAGGAAATACGTTTGCCGAAACTGCGGATTTATTTATGAGGTGGCAATCGGAAGGCTGCGTCCCCGCAAAACAGATGATCATGGATGATCACTGCAGTCAGCCGGAAATTATAATATATACGGAGAAAACCTGGTAAATGAATACGGAAAAGAAAAAACTTACAGAAACGGAAGAGGAGCTGACGGCAGGAGGACAGATTATCGTTTATGATGAACCAACCGACAGAGCAACGCGGATGGTCTGCCCGAAATGCTTAAGCAGAAACCTGGAATTTGTAGAATGCGGTGTTGACATCGATGACAACATTACCAAAGAGGGAACATTTTATCTCAGGAACAGAAATGCGATGGCCTTCTATTGACAAAATGATGACCGCTATAGAATTACCTGCCGTGACTGCGGGTATACGGATTACGCAAAGACCTTTAAAAACGAGTATGTCTGAAAAGGTTTCTAAATTTATTTCTCAAAAAAGAACAGAGCAGGTACACAAGAGCTGTGGATGACATGGCTCTTTTTATCTTACGTTCACCACGCTGCTGAATAAACACTACATGCTTCTGATGAGGAAGATGTTTCAGTGTGAGGAAGAGGATCAGGGGCAGAAGGAATCCGATCTGATGGAAAAAATCCTGCGGCTGAGAGAACGGGGCCCGGTAGAGCCGCAGGACGGCTCTGCGGAAGAAGAAAGAGAGAGCTTGAAGGGGATCGGTATCCATGAGGAGGAAACGTGACTGAAACGGCAGAAGAGCGGAAATGATGCAGGCATGGAATGAGGCACTATTCAGTTTTTTCAGGGAATTGACGTGAAGCTTTGCGGCTGTGCTACACTTTAGACGATGAGTGAAACAATTGCAGCGATAGCGACCGCCGCAGGTGGTGCCCTTTCTGTTCTCCGCATCAGCGGGGACGAGGCCGTAGAATGTGTGAACCGGATCTTTTCCGGAGATCTTTCCCGTGCAGAAGGATATACGCTTCATTACGGAGAGATTCTGGATGGAAGTGAAACGGTGGATGAGGTTCTTGTCAGTGTTTTCCGTGCGCCGCGTTCGTATACCGGAGAAGATCTGGCAGAGATTTCATGTCATGGCGGCGCCTTTGTCACAGGCCGGATTCTGACCCTTCTGCTGGGGGCAGGTGCCCGTATGGCAAGAAGAGGAGAATTTACCGAACGCGCATTTCTGAACGGAAAGATGGATCTTTCTCAGGCGGAATCTGTGAATGATCTGGTAAAGGCAAGAGATGAAGTGAATGCAAAATCTGCGGTATACGGGCTGAAAGGAAGCGTCCGGAAACTGCTGGAGCCGCTGGTGGAGTCACTGAGTGAGATTGTTGCGCTGATTGAAGTGAATATCGATTATCCGGAGTATGATGATGTTGAACAGCTGACTTCTGAGTCTTTACTGCCCCGCTGTGAAACATGGATCAGGGAGATTGACCGGCTGATCCGCCGGGCAGAGGCTGCGGTCAATGTCAGAAACGGTCTGAATACAGTGATCCTGGGCAGGCCGAATGTCGGAAAATCATCGCTGCTCAATGCGCTGATTGAAGAAGATAAAGCGATTGTCACAGATATAGCAGGTACAACCCGTGATCTGGTGGAAGGTTCAGTGCGCATTGATGATATTACGCTGAATCTGGTTGATACGGCAGGCATTCATGAAACAGCAGATTCGATTGAACAGATCGGTATTGAAAAGTCACGAAAAGCCCTTCAGAATGCGGATCTTGCGATCGTTGTGATCGACAGTACCGAAGGAATTACAGAAGAAGATCAGGCATTGCTGGATGTGACGGAAGGCATTTCACGGATCGTGGTTTACAACAAGAAGGATCAGAATGAGATTGAAGGAGCGCTTTCGATCTCTGCGCTGAATCATGATATTGAGCCGCTGGTTCAGCGGATCAGAGAGATGTATGCGGAAGGAATTATTGCCTCAAGGGAGTCTACCCTGAATAACGAACGTCAGATCGGTCTTGCCAGAAAGGCAAGAGCTTCGATGGAAGCGGTTCGGACAGCATTGAAGAACGGGGATGAGATCGATCTGGTAACCGTGGATCTGCAGAATGCATGGACGTCGTTAAAGGAAATCACAGGAGAAACAGGCAGAGAGGACCTGCTGGATGAAATCTTCAGCCGGTTCTGTCTTGGAAAATAAACTTATGAGCGAACTCATTTATCTTGATTCTCATGCGCATCTGTGCGCGGAGGAATTTGCCGGAGAAACAGAGGCAGTAATACTGCGGGCAAAGGAAAAAGGCGTATGTCTTCTGAATATCATGTGCACCTCCTGGAAAGAGGCTGAAACCGCCATGGCGATTGCACAGAATGATCCGGAACATCTCAGGGTCAGCTGCGGGATCTTTCCGACGGATGTCGGTAAACTGACAGAAGATGAAAAAGAAAACTTTTTCCGGGTTATGAAGGATCCGCGCTGTACGTGTGTCGGGGAGATCGGTCTGGATTATTACTGGGAAAAAGATCCGGCAATGCGGGAAAAACAGAAAGAACTGTTCATTGAACAGATTCAGCTGGCAAATGAAATCGGCAAACCCGTAGCTGTACACAGCCGTGATGCGATGCAGGATACATATGACATTCTGAAACAGCACCGCTGTCACGGTCTCATGCATTCCTTTTCCGGCAGTGCGGAGATGGGCAGAGAATTTACCAGACTCGGCTATTATCTGTCGCTGGGAGGACCTGTCACATTTAAAAATGCAAGACATGCCAGAGAAGTCGTATCACAGATGGATGTGAACTATCTGTTATCAGAAACCGACAGCCCGTATATGGCGCCGGAACCGGTTCGGGGAACCCGGAATGAACCGGCGAATATTCCGTATATTGTTGCCAGGATGGCGGAAATCCGCGGAATTGAAACGGCTGAACTGACTGAAATCATCCGGGCAAACTGGGAAAGGTTTCTGAAATGTCAGTGAAACCGTATATCCATGAAGTAATCGTGGTGGAAGGACACCATGATGAAGCTCATCTGAAACGCTTTTTTGACTGTGAGACGATTGTGACAGGCGGTCTTGGCATAGATGAAGCAGTGATCAGACGGATCAGAGAAGCGAAAGAGCGTACAGGCGTAATCATATTTACCGACCCGGATGAACCAGGCAGAAAAATACGGGAGCGGATCGACCGTGAAGTCCCCGGCTGCAGACATGCCTTTGTCATGAAGCAGGACGCAAGAACGCCGCATAAAGTCGGCGTTGAACATGCCTCCTATGATGCGCTGAAAACCGCGCTTGCCAATACGGTAACCTACCGGGAAGAGATGGAGACGATTACTGCCGCAGAGTTTTATGAGCTCGGCCTGTCGGGGCAGAAAAACAGTGATGCGCTTCGCAGAACTGTCTGCCGGCGCATGCATATCGGAGAAGGCAGTGCGAAGGCACTGCGGCGGAGAATGAACCGGCTGGGTATCACAGCGGAAGATGTGAAAGGAATTCTGAATGATGAATGAACGGCCGATTGCAAGTATCGCACGGACCAGAGAAATTCTGAATACCCATGGTCTGCGGGCAAAGAAGAACTTCGGGCAGAATTTTCTGGTTGATGTTTCTGTAGTCGCAAGAGCAGCGCAGGCATCGCATTGCGAACAGGCAGTGATTGAAATCGGACCCGGCATCGGTTCTCTGACCGAACAGCTGGCATTGCGTTCCAGACATGTGCGCTGTTATGAAGTGGATGAGCGGCTGCTTCCGGTACTGAAGGAAGAACTGGCCGGATATGACAATGTGGAAATCATCCTGCAGGATTTTCTGGAGTGCGACCTGGAGAAAAGCGTACAGGAGCTGACTGAAACATGGGGCGGTGTCAGTGTATGTGCGAATCTGCCGTATTATGTGACAAGTCCGATTCTGTTCCGGCTGTTTGAGGGACCGGAAGAAATTGAATATATTACGGTCATGATTCAGAAAGAGGTGGCAGACCGGTTCAGCGCAGCCCCGGGAAGTCCGGAGTATGGTGCGCTTTCTGCCGAAGCACAGTATCTGTATGAAGTGAAGAAGCTGTTCAATGTACCGAAAACCGCATTTTCGCCGGCTCCGAAAGTGGACAGTGCAATCGTGCAGTTTCACAGGAAGCAGAACGTGCATGCCGATGCGATGTTTTTTAAGCTGATACGAGCATGTTTTCAGCAGCGGCGCAAGACGCTGTACAATAATCTCAGAGAAACAGCTGGTGACGGAGAAAAAACCGCCGCATGGATCGAACGGGCAGGACTTCCGCTGGGAATCCGTGCGCAGGAGATGGATCTCACGATGTTTGAAGCGCTGTACAGAACGCGGGAAGGGGTTTTCTGAAAATGAAAGAACGTGCCTTTGCGAAGATCAATCTGTGCCTGGATGTTGTAAGACGCCGGGAAGACGGATATCACGATCTCAGAATGATCATGGTGCCGGTAGACTTCTATGATGTGCTGGAAATGGTGCCGGCGGAGGAAACCACAATGACACTGAACCGGTCGTATCTGCCGGTCAATGACAGGAATACGGTGGTCAAGGCGATCCATGTCATGCAGGAACGGTATGGCATCACGCAGAACTTTGCCTGTATTCTGCAGAAACATATTCCCACACAGGCAGGTCTTGCGGGCGGATCTGCAGATGCGGCAGCCGCAATCCGGATCATTAACCGGATCACGTGTCTGAACAGGCCATTGGAAGAGCTGATTGATGCCGCAAAGGAAGTCGGAGCGGATGTTCCGTTCTGTCTGGTCAGCCGCCCTGCGCTGGTAGAAGGAATCGGCGAGATCCTGCATCCGTTTGAAGTCAACTGTGACTTCGGCATCCTGCTGGTAAAACCAAGACGCGGCGTCAGTACAAAAGCGGCGTTCAGCGGACTTGATTTTTCATCGATTGAACATCCGGACGTGGATGGAATGAAGACTGCGCTTGAAAGCGGTGATTATGACGGCATGATCAGCCGGCTCGGGAACAGTCTTGAAGATGTATCGCTGAAGCTGGTGGAAGAAATCAGAGATGTGAAGGAAACTCTGCTTGATTTCGGATTTGACGGCGTTCTGATGTCGGGAAGCGGATCGACGGTATTCGGCATTACAAAAAGCCCCCGTCTTCTGAGAGAAAGCTCAGAACTGATGAGGGCAAACGGATATTTTGTCAGAATGACGAAGATCACGGACGTTTCTTCACGAGAGTTTTAAACGCAGAAGGTACCGGTGCGCTGAACCGCATCGGTTTTTCTGTGACCGGGTGGGTGAATTCCAGCACGGACGCATGCAGACAGAGGCGGTCGATCGGGGATGGAATACGGGCGTATTTGTCATCGCCGAGAATCGGATGCCCGATTTCATTCATCTGTGCACGGATCTGATTCTTGCGGCCTGTTTCAATGACCACCCGAAGCAGGCTGCAGTCTTTTCCGGAAGCGACAGTTTCATAATTGGTAATTGCTTTTTTTCCGTGCGGATCACGAGTCACATATACCATGTGATTCTGGTTTTCTCTGAGATAGTTCACAAGACGCCCGGAAGGTTCTTCCGGAATTCCTGCAACAACCGCATAGTATTCCCGCATGGTAACGTCTTCATTCCAGTGCATTTTGAGCATGGAGTGAAGCCTGATATCCTTGGCAAAAACCAGAACGCCGGAGGTCTCCTTATCGATCCGATGAAGGATATAAGGGCGGGTATTCGGTGAGGTTTTCTTCAGATACTCCACAGCCATCTGATAGGCACAGGTCTGTTCTTTATCGCTTTCCACGGAAAGCAGCCCAGCGGGTTTGTCGATCGCAAGAAATTCCTCATCCTCATAGATGATATAAGGCTTGATGGAAGGTACCTGAGGAAGCGGTTTTCCGCGTACAGTCGTCTTTGTGCGCACCGGCTGTTTCGCTACACTGACCTCATCATCTTTTGCGAGAGGAAAGTTGAACTGGGTTGTCAGAGAACCGTTGACCAGAATCTTACGGTCACTGAGGAGCTTTTTCACGCTGTTGCGGGACAGCTTTCCATCGTATTTCGCAAGCAGAAACGGCAGCAGCTGATCGCTGTGCTTAACGATAAAGACCGCTGTTGTCTGCGGTTTGCGGGGAGCTTCACTTCTGCGGGGCTCGTTGTGTCGTTTTGGTTTCATGTTATTCTCCGTGTATGCCTGATCCGATACAGCTTTCTTCCGAACCGGCAGTAAAATAAGCATACCGTCTTCCGGATTTTATTCAACATCAAATCCGTCATGGTTCCACCCGGAACGAACAGAAATTCAGAATCAAAAGAATCGATCACATCTTCTGATTTCATTTATTTCGCAGGAATCCCATACCTCATAAACGATCAGATTATCCGGCTGAACTGCAGGTGAACTTCACGGACGTTCGATCGCAGCGTAATCGCTGGTTTATACTGAAATCAGTATTCCGGAGGAAACAGATCATCATGAATTATGAAGAAGTAAAAGCACGCGCACGTACAAGAATCAGCTCCAACTGCAGAGTCTGCAAGGTCTGCGATGGGCTTGCATGCGGAAACGCCATGCCGGGACCGGGCTCCAAAGCACCCGGCAACGGGGCAAATGAGAATTACCGGGCATGGCAGAACGTAAAGCTGAACATGGATACCATTACCGAACCCGGAGAAACAGATCTTTCCATGACGCTGTTTGGCCGCACGCTTTCGCTTCCGGTACTGACGGCTCCGATCGGTTCGATTCAGAAACAGTTTAATCCGACAGACGATGTCAGTGACTTCAATGAACAGTGCATGGCTGCCTGTGAAGCGAAGGGAACGCTCCATGCGTTTGGCAGCGGGCTTTACCAGTGGGTATGGGAAAAGGCTATCGCTTCATCAGAAGCACACGGGAATACCGGCATACCGGTATTCAATCCGGATTCCAATGAAGAAATCCGCAGACTGATGGATCTGTATCAGAACAGACAAAAACCCTGCGCTTCCTGCGTTGTGGTTGACAGTGCCGGGCTGCCGCATCTTTCATCGATTATGGGGGGAAAAGGCGGTACGAAATCGACAGCGGATTTAAAAGAACTGAATGAATACATGGGCGTTCCGTTTATTGTAAAGGGAATCATGACAGTGAAAGGTGCGCGCAAGGCAATGGAAGCAGGAGCGGATGCGATCATCGTATCCAACCATGGCGGACGGGTGCTTTCGGGTACACCGGCAACTGCAGAGGTGCTTCCGGAGATTGCGGCCGCATGCAGAGGCAGAGTCAGAATTCTGGTTGACGGAGGAATCCGATCCGGAATTGATGTGTTCCGGGCACTTGCGCTCGGGGCTGATGCAGTGTTGATCTGCCGGCCGGTACTGATTGCATATTATGGTGCCGGCGCAGAAGGGATCAGTATATATCTGGATCAGATCAAAGCTGAGCTGAAAGACGCGATGTATATGTGCGGGGCACATTCACTGAGTGAGATTACAGGAGATATGATACGTCATCCGTACGGAGGAACCAGATGAAACTGATCTGTATCGGAGATTCCAATACCTGGGGGTATGATCCGAGGTCTCTGTTCGGCAGCCGTTATCCGTCTTCCGTACGATGGACAGCACGGGTCAGAGACGCTGGCTATGAAGTGGTGAATTACGGAGAAAACGGCGCATGCATACCATGCGTAAGCAGTGTGAACCGGATTCTGGACTGCATCCGGGCAGAGCTGCCTGCAGAACGGATCATTCTGATGCTGGGCTCAAACGATCTGCTCGCCGGCAGTCATGCGGAAGAAACAGGCAGCCGCATGAAACAGCTGATCAATGCAGTGCGTGAAGTGTTTGACGGAGACATTCTGCTGGTTTCACCTGTGCCGTTTACTGAAGGTGAATGGGTCAGCGGAAGCTCAGTGATTGAAGAATCCGGATGTCTTGCGGATTGTTACCGAAGGATTGCGAAACATGCCGGCATACAGTTTGCGGATGCCGGTACATGGAACGTAGAGCTGACTTTTGACGGTGTGCATTTCAGTGAACGCGGGCATGCGGCATTTGCGGAAGGATTGCTGAAACAGCTGGCAGAACATGGCATACAGTAAGCACAGGCTGTAAAAAAACAGGGTTGTCAGAAACATATGGCCAGATTTGTCAGAACAGAAAAAAGCCGGTGCAGTTTCTGATTCTCATGTTATTTTTTTCATAGAGTGCAGAGATCGGGTATTTCCCGTCTGTGCAAAGTATCTGATCAGGATTCATATCATTCAGCAGTACAGTTGAAGCCGTGCAGAATCAGTCACGTCTGCGCGACAGATTTCTCTGCTGTAAAGAGGAACCATTATGGCAAGAGACCTGAAAGAATTTATTATCAAGAATTATCAGAAGGCGATTGATTATCATTACATACAGCCATACTATCAGCCGGTCATCCGGACAATTTCCCGTCAGCTCTGCAGTTTTGAAGCGCTGGCAAGATGGATCGATCCCGTAATCGGCATGATCTATCCGGATGAATTTATTCCCGTGCTCGAAGAGATCAGGGCCATTCATCTGCTGGATGCCTGCGTGATCCGGCAGGCATGTGCGAGGATCCGGCTGTCACTGGATAAGGGTGAAATACCGGTTCCGGTTTCGGTAAATCTTTCCCGTCTGGATTTTGAACTGTGCGATATCTTTACTGTGGTAGATGAAATTGTCAAAGAGTTTATTCTGCCGCATGATTTTATTTACATTGAGATTACGGAAAGCGTCATGGCGGAGAAGAAGGACCTGATGCTGGAAATTGTCGAACAGTTTCATAAAGCCGGCTATCAGATCTGGATGGATGATTTCGGAAGCGCTTATTCTTCGCTGAATATCCTCAAGGAGTTTACCTTCAACGAACTGAAGCTCGATATGTGTTTTCTGCGGCCATGGACAATGCGTTCGCGCAGAATTGCGACTTCAGTGATTGAAATGGCAAAGGCAATCGATATCCATACCCTGGCAGAAGGCGTGGAAACGGAGGAGCAGTTCCGTTATTTCCGGGACATCGGATGTGAAAAAGTACAGGGCTATTATTTCGGGAAACCGATGCCGTATGACGCCTCCATGGAACATCTTCGCAGCAGAGGGATCCGTGTGGAGGTGCCGCAGGAGCGCAAATACTATGACGATATCGGCCAGGTGAATGTTCTGAGTGCGGTTCCGTTCATGATCAGAGAAGAACGCGATTCACTTCGGACCGCTCTGCAGCTGAACAGTATTCCGCTTGCGATGCTGGAATTTCGGACAGACTGTTTTCATATTCTGTTCTGCAACACCGCATTCGAAACAATTGCCCGCGGAACAGGGATGTTTTCCGTGCAGTTCAGTGAAGAAGTCATCGGACAGGATCTTCCGTATCATCTCATTTCAGATAAAGTGATGAATCTGGTGGACTCGACACAGGGCGGAGAAGAAGGCAGGATGCACTTTACTTCAAAGGAAGATTATTACGAGATCACAGCGAAGTGTTTTGCAAAAGCTGCCGGCAAATTTACCGTGCTGCTTCGGATGAGCAACCTGACAAAGGAGATCCGGGCATCCAGCACAAATACGCTGGATGAACTGCTGCGGCAGATCTATACGATTTATGAACGGATCACACTGGTAAATCTGAAGGAAGACACGATTACGCCACTGTATTTCGGGACAAGAGAAAAACTGGTGTCCGGCAATAAAGGAATCCGGAAGCTTTCAGAAGAATATGCCGAAAAGTATATCTTCCCGGATGATCGGAAAGAATACCTGCGGCTGAGTGATCCTTCTACGATGAGAGAGCGGTTTGATGCGGCGGGAATCAATTACATGATTCGTTTTCTTCGCACAAATGTCCGCCACGGGCAGTATGCATGGAAAGCCTATTCCCTTCTCCGCACAGATGAAGACCGATTCTTTCTGATGTTCGGCAATGTTCATGATGCGATGAAATCCGTTGAAAAGATCAATCAGACCATTCAGGGATACGATTATTCCAGGCTCACGCCGGAACTGTTATGGCGTGACCTGATCAGTTCTGATCTGCTTCGGCTGTTCTGGAAGGACAGGGATCGCAGGTTTCTTGGGGCATCCAGGGCGTTTCTGGATTACTACGGGTTCTCTTCTGCCGCTGACATTGTCGGGAAAAATGATGAGGAACTCGGATGGCATGTACATCCCGATACCTACATGAACGATGAGGTAATGGTCATCCATGAAGGCATTACCACCCATAACGTGCCGGGCAACTGCATGAATGACGGAGAAAACAGGGATATCCTTGCGAGCAAGGCACCGCTCTATGATGAAAATGGCGAGATCGTCGGACTGATCGGGTATTTTATCGACCGTGACAAGCTTTCTGCGAATGATCGGAGAGGAAACGAAACCAAACGCAGAGATATTCTTACGGGTCTGCTGAACTCCCGGGGGATTTCCGAAGAAGCTGCAGTATTCCGGGATGAATATTATCTGCGGGGCGTGGATTTTGCCCGGATTCATATTTCCATTGATGATTTTGACTCTCTGAATGAACAGTACGGATATGATTTCGGCGACAAGGTGCTGATTGAGCTGAGCAGAGCGCTGAAAATGACATATGGCAGAACAAGTGCCGTCGGCCGCTATGCAGGCAATAAATTCGTGATCCTGCATCAAGTCAGAGACCGGGAAGAAGCACATGCGATGCGGTTGGAAATCCGCATGCTTGCAGAGTCGGTTCACCAGATCGGCGGTATTCCGGTTACTCTTTATCTCTCTGTCGGCTATGTATTGTTTTCCGAATATCTGGATCTCGATGAACAGGCAAAGAAAGCAGAAGTCCGTCTGCTGGCAGATTATAAAAACAAGTTTTCCACAGAGACGCAGATGTCCCGATCATCAGAGATTTTCCATATGTTTGACGACCTGCCCATCCTGTATTCTGTCTTTCATATGACGCACTATAAGGAAACAGATACCTTTAATGCAGTTCTGTTCTATGCAAACCGGAAATATATCAGTCTCAGCGGCAGAACAGCGGAAGAACTGATCGGAAAAAGCGCACATGAGATTTTTCCTGCGATGAAGGATGACTGGTACAGAAACCTCTGGAAGGCATCACAGACAGATGAAGTGGTTGAAGGCGAAATCTTCTATGAGCCGACTGGAAAATACTACCTGTATACCGCTACACAGATCATTTATCCGGGATACTGTGCAGTAACCTATCTGGAAAAAACACAGACGCTGAGCTGAATCTGCTGAAACATGCCTGCGGCCTGTCAGACAGCGGTTCTGTCTGAATAGCATCTGGTCTTCTGAAAAAGATCAGGTGCGTTTTTGTATAAGCCGGGTTTCATGGGTCAGTAAAAAACGCCAGCCTTCAATGTCAGGCTGACGTCAGTTCCCCGCGGAAATCATCATAGCAAAGCAGCGGTTCGTTTCTGTTCCAATCCCATGTATGTGCCGCATCTCCTCCGCAGAGCATCCGTTCCCTGCAGTTCTGACATCTGACACAGTCAGCAGTCCGATCACGGCGCAGCAGCTCAAACCGGTTTTTCCAGACGTCCGCAAACCGATCTTTCCGGATATTTCCCTGAACCAGTTCCGGCCGGTTTTCAATGTCCAGGCAGCCGCAGATATCGCCGTTTGCACGCACGCTTGCGGTGAGAATTCCGGCACCGCAGAGAAAATAGTGATCGCGTACCATACGCTCATATCCGACACCAAGATAGTGCGAACAGCCGAATGTGACTTCCATCGTACAGGCCGGATCGTACCGCTTTGCCCGGATGAATGATAACATCTGTGCAAACTCCTTACTGCTCAGCAGCAGATCATGTGCTTCACACGCCCGTCCGATCGGCTCTGTGTTGATCAGACGCCAGCTTTTCACGCCAAGTTCATTCAGCAGCGCATACAGAGGTTCTGCATCAGAAAAGTTATGCGGATTAAGAACGGTTGTTACCTGCGGAGAAAATCCTGCATTCTGAAGCGCTCTGATGCCGCGCAGAGCGAGCTTCCATGCGCCTTTGCATTGACGCAGTTCGTCGTGAGACTGTTCCAGACCATCCAGACTTACAGAGATGGATGACATGCCGGCTTTCGAAAGCTGTGCGGCAGTCGTTTCGTCGATCAGTGTTCCGTTGCTTGTCATCCCCCAGTGGAAACCGGCGTTTCTGATACAATCCGCAATGTCGAAAAAATCAGGATGAAGCAGCGGCTCACCGCCGGTCAGACAGATTGCCGGCTTATCCATCCCTTCAATGGTTGTCAGAACATTTCTGATATCTTCGACGGACAGCGAATCTCCCGTGGTGATGCATCGGCTGCCGCAATGCCGGCAGAACAGATTGCATTTCTGTGTGATTTCGAAGAACAGCCAGTGCAGGCTCGGGTTATGACGCAGATTTTCACGATGCGCAGCGATCTGTTCCAGCTGAGCTTTCTTTATTTCGTAGACACCCACGCACCAGGTTCCTTTTCCTGTACCGGGGCCGGACTGCCGCACTCCGGACAGAATTTTGTGTTGTCAATCATCTCCGTGGTACTCCAGGTATACCCGCATTGACTGCATACATGTGTCCGTTTGATCGGAGGCGGGCCATAGATACATGCGATGTAGTCATCGATAAACTCAGGTTTGCCCATCGGCGAACCGCAATAACGGCAGTATTTATCACCTTCTCGATATGGACTTCCGCAGTTGCCGCAGACTTTTCGTTTCTGCTTATTACGCATTGTTAATGATCTCCTCTTTCTTTCTGTCATTCGGTTCAGGATCATCTATTGTCTCTGTACATAATTGTATCATGCGGACAAAGTTGTATCCGGTTATGTATTTATCCCGGTTTCATCACGGTTTTGCCTGCAGTATCATAAATACTCGCTCCGTAGTATTTTGGTAGAGGGCTTTCCGTTTCATAACAGCGCCTTATATGCTTTCCGGCTTCCTGCAAGGTTTTGCATTCAGACCCATACAATACAGGGCAGCAGTCAGTCTGGAATACTATCTGCTTCTGATCTGAAGAACTAAGATGCTGAAACAGGTTCTGTGACAGGTGAGCTGCACAGCGAAAAAAAGGACCCTGCACTGCAGGATCCGAAATGACAGCTGTTCAGAAGTGACGTCCGCCGCCGGAGCTGGAGAAGCCGCTGCTGTGATAAGTGTGGCTTCCGCCTCCCCCTCCGCCGCCTCCCCCTCCGTTATCACGGGGTATGCGGGTGATACTGCGGGTTTTGCCGGTAAACTGATCCAGCGATACATTCAGCTTTACACCGTTATTGATAACATACTGGTCTGCTGTAACGGCGACTTTAACATTTTTGTTTTTGCTTTTCATCAGTCCGACAAACAGCGAACTGATCAGTCCGCTTCCGATAAATTCAAACGGAAGGTAGGAGAGCCATTTGGAACGCCGCTCGGCAGGCGAAGTTGTGACGGTTGTGGTGTTGATCGCTGGGTCGGTATACTGCGGAACGTAGTAGGTATAGCCGGTGCTGGTAAGATCTGAATCACATTGTTTCAGATAGGCTTTTACTGCGCCGGTCCAGTCCCGGTTAGCAAGGTGGCTGTAAACGATGTCGTTGAGGTTCTGTAAACGCCTGCTGTCGAATGTTTTGGCTGCAGCGCCATAGGCAGTGCAGTCGAAGTAGGCATTTTCCAGCGAAACCGCAAGCAGCACACCGCTTGCGCCTTCTCCTTCACCGTATCCGAGATCATAATTCATGAACAGACCCTGTGCGAAATTGGATTCCCGGTAACCATGCATATCTTTTGTGACGATGACATAAACGCCGCATTTCTGCCGGAGTGAAATCTCTTCGGCGATCTGATTCAGTTCAAGAAGTTCCTGACTGGTAAACTGCCCGGTTTCATCGATGATATATGCATTTGCGGCTTCGGTCTTTACCGGAAAGAAGAGCACCGCAAGCAGTGCAAGTGCCGCCGCAAGGAAGCTGAGCCATCTGCCGGTTCTCATAAGAAACCTCCTACGACAAAGTACATGATGATTGCCATAATCACAAAGAACAGCAGTGTAAGTTTCCCCCACATGAAGATCATCAGATCTGTGGCGGTAGGCATGTCACCCGCAATCTTTCCGGACTGTCCGTTTACGGCAAACAGATAGTTTTTTCCGTTCCATTGCGTAGACAGCAGCCATACCGGAAGGAATGCATACGCAGCTGCACCGTCCAGCGTACGGGTGCCAGAGGTAACAGGCACAACGGTATTGTATCCGACAACGGTGCGTGAAACAGCATTGAGAGCAGTTCTGCTCATGCGGTCTTCCGCCCGTTTGCGGTCGGTGTCTTCGTCCACGTCATAACTGTCAGCCATATAGCCTGCAAGATACATGGTGTCAAATGGCTTCAGTTTGGTGTAATCGAACGGCTCGATCGCATCCATGTAGTCATCCGGCATTTTGCTGGAGGCATCTGCCGGTACACCCGAGAAGGTAACGGTACCTTTCCGAATAATGTGATAGGTGCTGGTCTCCGTAATGATTTCTTCTCCGCGGGTGAACTGTGCGACTCTGGTAGCGCTGAATGTCATATCTGCTTCCATAACGCCGTTGTAAAGCCAGAACGGCACATATACACCTTTGATCTCCTCAATATGGTTCTGCGTTTTGAACGCTCTTGGAAGGAGCGGTTTTCCGCGATAGAAATCTGAGAGAATCTTTACAGCTTTATCTTTGTCAAGCTGGAACGGAATGACAAACTGCGGTTTCTTCGTCTTGAACTGTCCGGCAACGACCGTGGGGTTATTGCAGTAAGGACAGACGGTGACCGCGGTATTTTCATCTGCGATCAGCTGAGCCCCGCAGGACGGACAGTTATATGCTCGCATGTGCTGTGCTTCTTCCGGACTCCAGTCCTGTGTATCCGTTTCCCATCGGGTATCCGTTCCCTGTTCAGCAGCTGCCTGTTCAGAAGGACGATAAAACTGCTCCACATCTTCCTGTGTAAACAGAGAATCACAGTATTCACATTTCAGCTTCTGGGTTTCAGGGTCAAACCGAAGCGGACCGCCGCAGTTGGGACATTTGTAATTCGATAACTGTTCGGCCATGTATTCCTCCTTTCCTGAAACTTAAGAAACCGCACAGCCGGATGACCGGCTGTGCGATAGTGATGCGTTAAGGGAAGGATTAAGCGGGTTTCTTTTCACCGCATGTGCCGCAGAAGTTAGAAGCGTTTTCCGCTCCGCACTTCGGGCAGATCCACTTTCCGTTATCCGGCTTCTTTTCACCGCATGTACCGCAGAAGTTGCCGTTGTTCACAGAACCGCATTTCGGGCATGTCCATCCGTTTGACGGAGCTGCCGGAGCCTGCTGAGCGCCGTTGGCATACATCTGGGAAATGTTTGCGCCGCCGGCATTGGCTGCCATGTTTACGCCCATGAATCCCATCGCTGCACCATTTGCGTTCTTTGCCGCATCCTTCATAGCCTGTGCCTGAGCGCCGACGAGCGTCGCTGCAGCATAGGACTGGTCACGATACATTGCATCACGCTGAGCTTCCTTGATCATCCGCTCGTCTTCTTCGGATGCCTTGATGGAAGAAATGCCGAAGTTGACGATTTCGAGTCCGCGGGCACCTTTCCATTTCTCGGAGAGCTGTTCGTTGAGCGCATCCGCAAGTTCAATGGTATGGAGCGGAATCTCGGAATAACGCACACCGGAAAGAGAAAGCTTCGCAAAAGCCGGAGAGAGCGCTGTCAGCAGCTCGCTCTTGAGCTGGCTTTCAATCTGGCTTACTTCATAAACACCTGCGAAGTTGCCGCAGACATTTGTATAGAACGTAATCGGATCTGCAACCTTCAGGCTGTATTCACCGAAACATTTCACGGCAATATCAATATCGAGGCCGATGTTGCGGTCAATTACGCGGAACGGAACCGGAGACGGCGTGCCGTATTTGATTCCCGGGAGTTCCTTGATGTTGAAGTAATAAACGCGCTGATCTTCCGCAGGCTGACCGCCAAACGTGAAACGCTTGCCAATGGTCGCAAAGACATTCTTGATCCCTTCGCCGAGGTTTCCGGTAAATACGGAAGGTTCGGTCTTGGAGTCATATCTGAATTCGCCCGGCTGAGCACAGATATCAACAACCTGACCCTGCTCGACAATGACCATGCACTGTCCGTCAGCTACAACGATTACAGAACCATCAGAGATGATGTTGTCGTCTCCATGGTTGGAAGAGAAGCCACGCACCTTTTTCTGCCCTTTCACAGCAATCACATTGGAAGGGATTGCATCACAGTAGAAGTATTCCTTCCACTGGTCAGAGAAGGTACTGCCTGCTGCGGATAAAGCCGCCTGAATGAGTCCCATAGTCAATTTCCTCCTTATCCGGTATCCCGGAACTGTTAAATTCTGATCTTTTCTGATACAGAGCTGATCAATCATTATTTTAACATGCCCGGGATGTTTTACGAGAACTCCGAAAAAAAGAATATTAAAAGGCTGAATATTCAAAGTGGCATCCGTTCAAAAAAACAGTTGTTCAAAAAACCGGTCTCTGAAAGAAGAAAAAAGCGCATTGCCTTCGCAATCGAATAACAGCTTCCGGGATGACCGCAGATTCGCGCAAAAACATGCAGGAAAGCGAAAAAACGGCGGGGGGGGGTAACTATTCCCGAAATCATAGAATTCATTACATCTTTCATGACATTACAGATTTTGCATAGTAAACTTGAGAGGCAGCTGAAACGTCTTGGATCTACTGTTTGCCTATTCTGCGCAAAAAAACGGTAAATGGTATCCGGATCAGAAAACCGGCAGGCGAGGTGCTCGCAATGAGACGATCAGCTGCTTCAGAACCATCTGCAGAGGGGGGCAGATACGTTTTGTTATGAAAAAAGAAGAAAGTTTTAAGCAATTTGTTAATGCATTCAAGAGCAGCTGCCGTGTGTATCTCAAAGAGAAAGAACGCGCAGCGATGATCGAGGCGAAGTTTCCGGAACTCAAGACGACGGTATTCAGCCCGGACGCATTCAAAATCGATCTTTCTGATGATTATGGCAGAGGGAATATGGAGCTCTACCAGTTTCTCAGAGACGACATCGCATTTGTCGAAGAAACGTTTCAGAAGATATCAGAAAAATGCGGCAGTAATGCAAAGGTGTTTATCTGGTCGCTTTATGTGGAAAACCGGATTCAGACAGATGTAGCAGATTCTTATGGATTGACCCGCAGGCAACTTCAGTATATGGTTGATAAATGGCTGCGGGAGGTATATGAGGATGAATGAAGGCTATCCTGATAACCCTATTGATTTCAAGCGGGAGTGCAGAAAGTATTTTTTCTATTTGGCCGATGTGAAGCAGCAGATGGAAAAAATCCGTAAGCTGGATCATCGGATGAAAGGCGTTCATTCCATCGATCTGCAGCGTCTGCGGCCCCAGCGGGATTTTCGGTACAGTCCGATTGTTTCCTATATTGAACTTCATCAGGCTCTGGATGAGGAGCTGAAAGAAAAAGAAGATAAGCTTCTTTATATTATCGGCACGATCAACCGGATCGGTTCGCCGAGTTTTCGGGCAATCATCTGGATGCTGTATGTTCAGGGAAAACGGCTTTCCGAGGTAGCAGCGATTTACGGAATGTCAAAAGACTATCTTTCACAGCTCGTAAACCAGGAGATCTGGGCGCTGTTTCCGAAAGCAGACAGAAGTGAGCCGGAACCGGATGAAACGGCTAATCTGCAGGCGGAAGAGAATGAGGACGAAGTGAATAAGACAGAGCAGCAGTGATGGCTGCCTGTTTTTTTTCGCTTACAGAAAAGTTAAGATCATAGGCTTTCATCAGCTCGCGGGTACTCTCCAGCATGAGCTGCAGTTCCCTGCGGCGCTCCGGTCCGCTTTCAAATGTGATGAAGCGGCGATCGTCTTTCTTTATGATCGCCAGCCGGACGAATTGCGAAACACAGCTCAGCAGGCCGTTGAACAGCAGTAAGATCAGCTCCTCCGGCATTGTGCTGTCGATCGGGCAGTGTACGGAAATCTTATAGAGAATGTTATGCCGTTCAAATTCCTGCTCATAATACAGCAGTAATGTACTGAATGCAGGGCTGTCGGAATACCAGCCGGTTGGGTGATCGTTCAGTCTGGAAACAAGCGGTGCGGAATCTGCCGTCAGACAGCCGTTCTTCCTGAATGTTCTGATTTCGGCTTCAAGATTGCGGAACAGTTCTGTTTCGCGGTTCAGGTAGTCCAGCAGGCCTGCAGTGTCCTCAGCGGAAACAAAGGGGTGTTCCATCCGGGAAAACAGTCTGGTGAGATGGTTATGAACGGAGTACAGATAGAGCGGAAATACTGCAGACAGCAGAATGACCAGAGAGATCAGCAGAATCTGCCACCGGATACCGAAGGCATATTTACGCTGTAATAGACAATCATCGGCCCGGCCGCAATATGAGCTGCGAGAAAACATGCAAGGGGAATATACCAGCGGGAAAGCCGGGAGAGAAACCCGCGGAACACCGGGGCAAGTGCAGCCTGTACCAGAAGCTGAAGAATTGTGACAAGACTGTTGAACAGAAGCGGACCGACTCCGAACAGTGCGCCGTTTGCGTTCACATAGGAAAACACGTTGATCAGTGCGGCCAGCGGGATGAATAATACCGCAAGAATGCTCATGGACAGCAGTGCGGCAAAGACCAGCTGCGGCAGAGATGCTCTGACACAGAATCTGCCGAGGAAGATGAAGAACGACATACTCAGTATTGTCTTGATAAACATTCCGGCAGGAGCCGGAATTGCGGCAGAACAGGTAACGATCGCATATAGTGCCGGTGTGCTTGCCGCAGTCGCAAGAAGCGCATTGTGAAACGGAATGCGTGGACTGTATACCTGGTAAAAAAAGGCAATGTACGGAACGGAACTGATAAAGATGGTGAGAAATGTGAGCAGTGTATCAATCATCTGAAGCTTCCTTTCTCCACCGCTCTTCTGTCCTGTTCCGGAAGCGTTCCGCTTCTTCAGTACTTCCATCATTCAGCAGAGAGTAGTAGGAAAACTGGGCGTTCAGAATGTCGTGCAGATCATTTCGGGTCCTCTTCTGCTGCTGGGAACAGGTCAGATAGGGCCTGAGAAGCTTTTCATTCTGCCGCAGCCGGGAGATCTGATACAGTTTCGCATCTGCATTCTGCACGAAATGAAAAAACTGCAGCACCAGCAGGATGTCTGCCGGCAGCAGGAACAGACAGAGAAGAAGAACCTGTATTCTGCTCAGGCGAACGTCCGGATGCGCATTCAGATAAACGAGAAGCGAAATGAGCAGAATGTTTGCGGAAATGTAGAAACAGATCCACAGGATCAGGTCGCGGCGCTTCACGAAGCGTCTCCGCTCATTTTTATGTTGATCGCATTCCGGAATGACTCGGAATGCGGAACCCAGGTTCCATCCAGCAGGGTAACGCCCTTGCGGGAAACAGTTGTGATGTAGTTGATGTTGACCAGGTAGAAGCGATGACACTGAACCAGACATCCGGTCTGTGCCTGCGAAAGAAGATCAGCAAACTTCCCGTAACATTCATAGGTGCTGTCTGCGCAGATAATCAGCTTTCGCAGATCCTTTTCGACATAACGGATCTTTTCTTCCGGAATGAAATAACTCTGCTGTCCGATATTGATATGAATCAGATGCGTGCCGGTTTCACGGAGATTTTCAATCGCTTTCTTCAGTGCGGCCGGAAGATAGGTGTGCAGGTCGATCTTCGGAACGACATATACATGCCGCGCTTCATAAACATTCACATAAAATCCGGGATATGCGGTAATGAAAATCACCTGTGTGCGGGGAGAAGTATGATTGATGCGCTGAGCGGTATCAATTCCGCTGAGCTTGCTTTTCTGAAGATGGATATCCAGCAGGGCAATGGAAAAATGAGAGACCATCAGATCCGAGAGAAGAGAGATCGGATCAGTATAAACGGTCAGACTGTATTCCGCGGGGTTCTGTGAGAAAAACTGCCCGATTTCACGGGTAATCGCAGGAACCTGTTCACTGGCGTCTTCAAGAACTGCAATTCGTAACATATAGCTGTACGCTCCTAAGAAAAAATAACATGGGAAGCCATTGAAAAAATCGTGTATAGACACAAAAATCCGCTTGAAAGCTGAGAAAAACGATTGACGGAACCCGTTCATCTGACTACTATAGAAAAGCACACGTTTTTGTGTGCGCATGCGTGGGAGGGTGAGCAGCTCATCCGATTACCACTGCATGTGGACTTTCTTAAGAAAAGGAGGAATGCCACATGGCAAAGAAAGTTGCGAAAGTTTGCAAACTTCAGTTCCCTGCAGGCGGCGCGAAACCGGGACCTGCACTCGCATCTGCCGGCATTAACATGCCGCAGTTCTGCAGCGCGTTCAATGACGCGACAAAAGATCGTAAGGGCGATATCGTTCCTGTCATCATCACAGCGTATGAAGACAAGTCGTTCGACTTTGTGATCAAGACAACACCGGCAGCAGTTCTTCTCAAGAAGGCAGCTGGCGTTGCGAAGGCAAGCGGCACACCGAAGACCGTCAAGGCCGGAAAGATCACAGAGGCACAGCTCCGTGAGATCGCAGAGTACAAGATGCCGGACCTCAACGCAAATGACGTTGAAGCTGCGATGAAGATCATCGCCGGCACAGCCCGCAACATGGGTATCACAATTGAAGGATGGGAGGCATAATCATGGCAGGAAAGAAATACAAAGACGCACTGTCCCAGATTGACCGTCATAAAGCTTACGGTTATGAAGAGGCGATCGCGCTTGCCAAGAAGACAAGCATTACAAAATTCGATTCTTCCATCGAAGCATGCTTTAATCTGAATATTGATCCGCGTCAGGCGGAACAGAACATCCGTGGTGCGATGGTTCTTCCGAACGGTACCGGTAAGACCCGCAAGGTTCTTGTAATCACACAGGGTGCCAAGGAAGAGGAAGCGAAGGCTGCAGGTGCTGACTATGTCGGCGGAAAAGATATGCTGGAGAAGATCCAGGGCGGCTGGTTTGATTTCGATATCATCGTCGCTACTCCGGATATGATGGGTCAGCTTGGTAAACTCGGTAAGCTGCTCGGTCCGAAAGGCCTCATGCCGAATCCGAAGACCGGAACAGTTACTCCGAATGTTGCCCAGGCAATTGAAGAGATCAAGAAGGGTAAAGTGGAATACCGTACAGACAAGGACGGAAACGTCAATGTTCTGATCGGCAAATGCTCCTTCTCCGATGAAGCGCTTGCGCAGAACTTCAAAGCGCTGTACAACCAGATCATGAAGGTGAAGCCGGCTACTGTTAAGGGTGCTTATATCAACTCCGTAACAGTCGCTTCGACCATGGGACCTGGCGTAAAAGTAGCAGTTGAGTAAGAGTTTCAGAAAACCTGAACACAGAAGATCCGGTTTATTTCGCCGGGTCTTTTTTTGTCGGAATCTGCCGGTGCGAACTGCAGATGAATGGATCGGGGAAGAATTGACCTATGAGATGGGGATCGGGCGTACATCGGATCAGTCAGAAGCAGCCGCATGTTCGGAACAGATCTGTATCTGAAATTTCGGGACAAAAGGATAAGGGGGATATAAAAAAAGCGGTCTGTCTTCTGCTGAGAGACAGATCACTGTCTGGAATCCGGCTTTCCGGATTGTGCATTCCGCTTTTTCTGATAGGCGCGCATTACAGGCCGGATCGGATCGGAGATTTCCGGAAGTGCATTGACGGAAAAGAACCGGAGTTCACTGATTTCTTCTTCCTGCGGCTTCAGCTCGCCATGATAGTTCCTGCAGATATAAACGACTTCCACGTTGTATACTTCATCCCCGTTCGGATAGATGTAATGCGTTTCCTCACCGGAGTTGATCATGAAGAATTCGAGATCATCCGCAATCAGTCCGGTTTCTTCCTTCAGTTCGCGCACAGCGCATTCTTCAATCGTTTCGCCAAGTTCAATGGAGCCGCCCGCATAACCCCATTTGTGATTATCCGTACGTTTGCCGAGCAGGATTTCTCCCTGTGAGTTTTCGATGATCACGCTGCCTGCACACTGCAGCAGCGGGGCATGACCGACGAACCGGCGCAGATCCATGATGTAGCTGCTCATGGATTTGACTCCGGAACAGAAGCGGGTTTCGCAGAGCTGCTTTCATCGCTGATCTTCTGCTCATCAATCAGCTTGTTCAGACGGTCAAAATACCGCTGATGCGCGTCACGGTAAATCCGGTTGAAATCCTCATCCTGTCCGCTGTGCAGGAAACCTGCATAGTCGTGAACATCACCGGCAACGTCAGGTCTGATCCGGGCAAGAATCGCAAAGCCGACATTGGAACAGGTATCGGAGATACGTTCGATATTGCTGAGGGTATCGATGAAATCGGTACCGGAGTATACATTGCATTTGCCGTTTGCCAGCCGGCCGAGATGATTTGTTTTCAGTATATCTACAAGATCGTCCACAACTTCTTCCAGCGGTTCGATTTCCCTTGCCGCATTATAGCTGCGGTGACGGAACGCTTCGTCGGTACGATCGAGAATCTGGTCAATCAGGTCCTGCAGAACATCGAGCTCGTGCTGGGCAGGGGCGGAAAAACGGATATTCTTGCCTGCCAGGTCCCGGCCGATCTCAGATATATTCATTGCATAATCGCCAAGCCGTTCAAATTCATTTACAAGCTTGTAATACTCATTCAGAATCTGTACATGTTCCTCCGCCTTCAGTGTGCCGGAGAGCTGGGCAAGATAATTGCTGAGATGATCGGTCATCAGATCGATATTGTCTTCTTCTTCGCTGATCATCTGAAATGTCTTTTCGTTGTAATTCTTCAGAATCGCAAAGGAGCTGTCGATATTTCTGCGTGCCGCATCCAGCATTGCAGCCAGTACGTCATAGCAGGAACGGAGTGCGAGTGCTGGCGTTGAGAAGAAAGCGGGGCTGAGTGCTTCCAGCTTATCCTTGTATTTATTCTCTTTCGCCGGTTCACTTCTGACGATCTTCAGCGCTGACCTTTCAAAGAAGTTGATAAACGGCAGAAGAATGAATGCACAGGCAAGATTGAAGATGGTGTTGGTGTCGGCAATGATTCCCGGATTGACCGGCTTTTCCCAGAGTCCGTCAAGCAGACCGAGCTGGTGAAACAGGAAGACGCCGATCAGAACCAGGACGCTTTTACTGAGGTTGTAGATGATATTCACGATGCCGACTCGTCTGGCATCCGGTTTGCCGCCGATGGAAATGACAATCGCTGTGGTAACGCAGTCCCCGAGATATACGCCGACGATGACCGAGTAAACGGCTTTGAAAAGCAGCTGTCCGGACAATGAGAACGCCTGCAGGATGCCGATGGTTGCCGAAGAGCTCTGCAGAACGAATGCGACAGCTGCACCGGTGAGATAGCCAAGCACCGGATTGCCGCTGAGATTGGCAAACAGCGAGTCAAACACGCCGGTTGCCGCAAGGTCGTCGACAACATTCGTCATGGTAAGCAGACCGGAGAACAGAATACCGAACCCGATCAGAATATTGCCGATTGTTTTGGAGTTGCGGAAATTGAAGCCCATGATCAGAACGATGCCGGCAATCAGTGCGATCGGGGCAAGACTGGATGGCTTGAACAGCTGAAGCCAGCCGGCGGCGTTCGGTCCGATATCGAGAAGACGGATGATCTGACCGGTAACGGTGGTGCCGACATTGGCGCCGATGATGATGCCAAGCGACTGATGAAGCGTGATAATACCTGCACCGACAAGCCCTGAGGTAATGACGATCGTCGCAGTACTCGACTGAATAATTGCGGTAATGACAGCTCCGAGCAGGAACGCTTTGAACGGATTGTTCGTGACATGTTCCATCGCGATTTTCAGCGTTCCGGAGGAGCTTTCCTTCAGGCCGTCCCCCATCAGACGCATGCCGTACAGAAACATCGCAAGCCCGCCGAACAGGGTGAGGATATTAAAGAAGTTCATGTGGTTTTCTCCTTCTGTCTTCGACAAGAAGCATCTGAATTGTAACATGAATCCAGCTTGCGGCTGAGGGTCCGGACATTAAGATTATGCGTTGATTACGGACATTTTTAAGGTAAACGCTTACATTAGGGGCGCGAAGGCCGGCCGGAACCGCCTGATTTGACGATGTACCCTTTGGGACGGGGGTGAAAAGGGGCAGAAACGAAGGACTGACTGTCTGATTGGACAAATTGTATGAATGTAAAGGCTTACAAAAGGCGAGGCCTGTGGAAATCGTGGAAATTGACGTTATAATAATCACTCAAAAGGAGGGTAACTATGGAATTTGAACTGAGTCTTGTATATCTGATTTCATTAATGGCGCTGTTTCTGATAACCGCTTTTACCTTATCCAAATTCAGCGATGATCTGGTGCGGAAACCCTTTTATGTGGTTTTTCGCACCATGATGATTACATATATGATTTATCTTGTTCTGACGATGGAGTGGTCCCTGGTACAGTTCGGATATGTACTTGTGAATGAATGGATCGGTTACGTGATGTATACTCTGAATCTGCTCGGACTTGGAGCGGTAAGCTTTCTGCTCTATAAATGCATCATCACCGAACTGAATCCAGGCTATCTTCGTACCCGGCTGTTTACGGCTGGCTCGGCAGTTCCGCTGGCGATTCAGATCCTGGGACTGCTGATCAACCTGAAAACGCATTCGCTGTTTGAGCTCAGCGGCACGATGGAAGTGATTCGGAAACCGCTGTACCCGATGATTCCGGCTATGATTCTGCTGTATTTTCTGGCAGCGTTTGCCGTTGCTCTGATCTGCTATGCACAGGAGGAGTCGGTTCAGAAGAAGAAATCCTTTCAGACATCGATCGTTTCGATTCTGTTTATCTTCTGCTGTGCCGGTGCTGACAGCCTGCTGCATCATGTGACGATCTTTCCGGCAGCGATCTGCGGGGCAATTTACATTTCATTTATCAGTATGCAGGAAGCCGGCATCAACTCCGATTCGCTGACGGGAATGAACAACCGGCGCAAGGCAATGGAATATCTTTCGGAAAAGATGAAGGGGATTTCAGAAACAAAACCGATCTATCTCTTCTATCTGGACGTGAATGACTTCAAGCTGATCAATGACGGATACGGGCATCCGGAAGGCGATGAAGCGCTGGTGCTCGTGGCGAATGCAATCAAACGGGTTGCCGGCAGATGCGGCGGGTTTGCCGCAAGACTTGGCGGCGATGAATTCCTGCTGGCATGGCAGTCAGACGAATCCCATATGCGGGAAGATGCGACGAACCTGACACATGACCTGAACGATATTGTCCGGCAGGAATGTGAAATGCAGGCGCGTCCGTATACGCTCTCTGTCAGCTCCGGCATGATTCGCTGCGTCGATCCTTCCACATCGGTAGATGCATATATGAAGGAAGCCGACCGCAGACTCTATGCAATGAAGCGCAGAGTCCATCGCACAGCTTACTGAATGATCAGAAACAGTAAAAAGGCAGCTTTTACGTAAGGCTGCCTTTTGTGATGCGCTTATTCCTGAATATTGGTACGTCCCGACAGCGTGCGGAAGCGGATCCGCGATTCATCAAAGTCCGGGATTTCATCGGTGACGATCACTGCTTCATCCAGTCTTGCGAACGGAACAGGCGACAGCTGATTGAATTTGGTGCTGTCAGCCAGAATGTACGGAAAGCGGCTGTGACGGATCGCAAGAGATTTTGTATCAGCTTCCAGTTCATTGGAGGTTGTAAAACCGATGGACTCATGAATGCCGTTGGTTCCGACGAATGAGATATCAAAATACAGTTCTTCCATCTGCCGGACAGCGGTCTTGCCGGTGATCGCTTCAGTCTGCCAGTGCAGTTTTCCGCCCAGCACAATCGTATTGATTCCGCGTCTGCCAAGCACGGCAAGATGCGGGACGCCGCTTGTGACGACCGTAATGTTTCGGGCGCTGATATACTCCAGCATTTCAAATGTTGTACTTCCGGCATCGATGTAAACCATCTGATTATCATGAATCAGTTTTGCGGCAGCGTAACCAATCTGCCGCTTTTCATGTGCATTGAGTCCGGACTTCAGCTTCATTGCAGGCTCGTTGACGGATGTGCCTGAAATTCTGGCACCTCCGTGAAACCGCTCCAGCATGCGGAGATCTTCCATATCCTGCAGATCCCGGCGGATTGTTGCCGGTGAGGCATTCAGTTCCTGCACGAGCTGTTCTACCGTTACGGTTTCCTGACTGCGGCATAGATCAATGATTCTGGACCATCGTTTCTGTTTTGACATATTCCTCCTGAGATTAAAACGAGCAGAAAAATTGAGCGTTTAATCAATATATATTGATTATAACATCTTTCAAAACGGTTAATAATCATATAACGATGAGTATTTGATTGAATTGCGAAAATTTGATTGAAAGTGCTTTCGAACTCATGCACACTACAGATGTAACAGACGCGGAGGTGAAACGATGATATATACCGTTACATTTAATCCATCACTGGACTACATCGTAAACGTGGAACATTTCAGAGCCGGACAGATCAACCGTACTGCAGGCGAGCTGATTTATCCGGGAGGGAAAGGCATCAACGTTTCGATCGTCCTGAAAAACCTCGGCTTCGACAATACCGCATTGGGATTCCTCGCCGGATTTACCGGAAGAGAGATCGAGCGGCTGCTTCAGGAGATGGGCGTGAAAACAGATTTCATTCACATTCCCTACGGAACCAGCCGCATCAATCTGAAGATGAGATCTGATGAAGAAACCGAGATCAACGGCAGCGGGCCGCAGATCCGGAAAGAAGACATCGATCAGCTCTGCCGGCAGCTGGACTCCCTGAAGGAAGGAGACATCCTCGCGCTTTCCGGAAGTATTCCGGCAAGCATGCCGGAAACGATCTACATGGATATCATGAAGTATCTGGAAGGCCGGGGGATCCGTATTGCGGTAGATGCGACAGGCGATCTTCTGGTGAAAGTGCTGCCCTACCATCCGTTCCTGATTAAACCGAACAATCATGAACTGGCAGAAATCTTTCAGACAGAGATCAGAACAAAAGCAGACGTTGTGAAGTATGCGAAGAAGCTGCGTGAAGCAGGAGCTGCCAATGTGCTGGTGTCCATGGCAAAAGACGGAGCGGTGCTCGTTGACGAGTATGATCAGGTGATCTTTGCGAAAGCACCGAAGGGAACACTGAAAAATTCCGTCGGAGCCGGAGACTCCACCGTTGCAGGGTTCCTTGCCGGCGTACTCCGTACCGGAAACTATGAGGAAGCGTTCCGGCTTGCGGTCTGCACCGGAAGCGCAAGCGCCTTCTCCGATGCACTGGCTACCAGGAAAGAGGTAGAAGAACTTCTCTCGCGAAGCGATGACTGCTTTCAGAAACCAGCAGAATTTACAGAACCAGAAAAGAATTAAGGGGTTATTAAAATGAAAGAACGTGTACAGTCCTTTGGCCGGTTCCTCAGTGCGATGGTCATGCCGAATATCGGCGCATTCATCGCATGGGGATTACTGACCGCATTATTCATCGACACAGGCTGGATGCCGAATGCCCAGCTGAGCACAATCGTAGGCCCGATGCTTACATATCTTCTCCCGATCCTGATTGCATATCAGGGCGGCAAAATGGTTGGCGGTGACCGTGGCGCAATTGCCGGAACAATCGCTACCGTCGGTACGATCTGCGGTACGGAATATACCATGTTAATGGGTGCCATGGTCATGGGTCCGTTTGCCGGCTGGGTCATGAAGAAATTCGACAAGGCAATTGAAGGAAAAGTGAAAGCCGGATTTGAGATGCTGGTAAACAACTTCTCACTCGGTATCATCGGTCTTCTGCTTGCGATTCTCGGCTTCTATGTCATGGGTCCGTTCATGGCTGCGGTTCTTCAGGTACTGAGTGCAGGCGTACAGGTTCTTGTCGACCATGGACTGCTGCCGCTGATCTCGATCTTCGTTGAACCGGCAAAGGTTCTCTTCCTCAACAATGCGATCAACCACGGTATCTTCACACCGCTTGGCGCAGAACAGGTCAAGACGGTCGGACATTCGATTTTCTACATGATCGAAACCAATCCGGGAGCCGGTACCGGTATCCTGCTGGCTTACTGGTTCTTCTCCAAAGATGAGACCACAAAAAGCTCTGCTCCGGGTGCGCTGATCGTTCACCTGCTCGGCGGTATTCATGAAATCTACTTCCCGTATGTCCTGATGAATCCGCTTCTGCTTCTGGCGGCAATCGGCGGATCGATGGCAGCGATGTTCTACAACAGCCTGTTCCACCTTGGCCTTACAGCTCCTGCATCACCGGGTTCCGTCTTCGCATATGTCGGAATGGCTCCGAGAGGATCCACACTTGCCGTACTGCTTTCGGTTGTCATCGGCGCAGTGGTTTCCTTCCTGATTGCAGCTCCGATCGTCCGCTTCTCTGAGGCAAAGGGCGGTCTTGATGAGGCAGAAGACAAAATGAAGAACATGAAGGCGCAGTCCAAAGGCGTGAGCGCGTATGCGATCGGTGAGACCGGGAAAAAGATTGACCTTCGCACACTGAAACATATCGTATTTGCATGCGATGCAGGTATGGGAAGCTCCGCAATGGGCGCTACCGTGCTGCAGAAGAAGCTCGAAGCAGCCGGCTTTGATCAGATTCAGGTAAAACACGCTTCCGTATCAGAGATTCCTGCGGACGCAGAAATGGTCGTCTGCCATAAAGATCTTGCCGAGCGGGCAAAGAAGAGCGCACCGGAAGCACGTATTGTTACCATTACAAACTTCATGACAGCTCCGGAATATGATCAGATCGTGAAAGATCTTCTGGATGCACGTATCAACACAAACCCGGAAGTAGAAAGCGGAACAGATTACCATGGCGGTATTCTTCTGAAGAAAAACATTCTCCTGAATCACCCGGCAAAGACAAAAGATGCAGCGATCAGAGCGATGGGCAAAGTTCTGAAAGACAGCGGTTATGTTACAGAGCGCTATACCGAAGCGATGTTTGAAAAGGAAAAAGTATTCAACACGGCGATCGGCAACTCCATTGCAATTCCGCATGGAATTGAATCCATGACGGGTGAAATCCTGAACTCCGGCATTGCGATCTTCACTTATCCGGATGGCCTTGACTGGGGTGACGGAAAGACTGTCAAACTGGTGATCGGCGTTGCATCGGTCGGAGATGACCATATGACTGCGCTGGCGAAAATCGCAGAAGCTTGCGAAACCGAAGAAGCAGTTGATCGTATAGTGAATATGAGCAGGGACGAAGTATATAATCTGTTTAAATAAACAGAACAGTGTTACAGAAAACCAGGGGTAAAAGTGAAAATGAAAACAAAAGCAGTAAGAATGTACGGCGAAATGGATCTGCGCCTGGAAGAGTTTGAACTTCCGGAAATCAAAGAGGATGAAATCCTCGCAAAGATCTACAGTGATTCCATCTGCATGTCCACCTACAAGCTGGCAGTGCAGGGAAAAAAGCACAAGCGGGCTCCGCAGAACATTGATACCAACCCGATTATTACCGGTCATGAGTTTGCGGGCGTCATCGTAAAAGTCGGTGAAAAGTGGAAGGACCAGTTCAAACCGGGAATGCGGTTTGCACAGCAGCCTGCTCTGAATTACAAGGGTTCCATGGATTCCCCGGGATACTCCTATGAGTTCTTCGGCGGTGACTGCACCTATTGCATCTTCCCGCATGAAGCGATGGAAGTCGGCGCCCTGATGCCGTTTGACGGAGACAGCTTCTACAAGGCAAGCCTTGGCGAACCGCTGTCCTGCTCCATCGGGGCAATGCATGCCCAGTACCATACAAAACAGGGCGTTTACAAGCATGAGATGGGTCTCAAGCGCGGCGGCAACCTGATCATCATGGGCGGCTGCGGCCCGATGGGACTTGGAGCAGTGGCATATGCCTGCGTCTGCAAATACGATCCGGCAAAGATTGTCGTCACCGATGTTGATGACGCCAAGATCGCCCGTGCAGAAGAAGTGGTTTCTCCGGAGTGGGCAAAGGAACACGGCGTTGAGCTGATCTATGTCAACACGGCAAAGATGGAGGATGCGCGTAAAGGTCTTATGGACCTCACAGACGGCCATGGATATGACGATGTGCTGATCTATGTTCCGGTACCTGCAGTTGCGGAACTTGGCAATCAGGTGCTTGCCTACGACGGATGCATGTCCTTCTTCTCCGGACCGAGCGATAAGAACTTCAGCGCAATGGTCAACCTTTATGACTGCCATTACAACGCAACCCATATCATGGGCACGACCGGCGGAAACAACGATGACCTGATTGAGGCGAATGATCTTGCCGCAAGAGGCATCATTGATCCGGCGATCATGGTCACCCATGTCGGAGGCATTGACAGTATTGCGGAAACGACCTGCAACCTGCCGCATATCAAAGGCGGAAAGAAACTGGCTTATACACAGTTCAATATGCCGATGACAGCGATCGAGGACTTCGGAAAACTCGGTGAAACCGATCCGTTCTTCAAAGAACTCGACGCCTGCTGCAAAGCGCATAACGGACTCTGGAATCCGGAAGCGGAAAAAATGATCTTCGAGCACTTCGGAGTTACAGTTGACACCCTCTGATTCCCCCGGAGAAGAAAAGTACGGCGAAAGCCGTCTTTTCTTTGTGTTTTGTGCGAATAAAAATACAGTATTATGAATATACCTAACTGAAGGAGAGACTGTATGAAACATAAGAATCCGATTTCCGCATCGAATGATACCGGCAAGAAGTTTATTACCATGGGTGAGATCATGCTGAGACTGACGCCGCCGAATTATGAAAAAATCCGTATGGCAACGTCGTTTGAAGCGACGTATGGCGGAAGTGAAGCGAATATCGCATTAGCGCTCGCAAGCCTTGGGGTTGACTCGACATTTTTCTCGGTCGTACCGGATAATTCACTGGGCAAGAGTGCGATCCGTTCTCTGCGCTCCAGCGATGTTCACTGCACGCCTGTCATTCTTTCCACCCCGAAAGAGACTCCTTCCCACCGGCTCGGCACCTATTATCTTGAAACCGGCTTCGGTATCCGTTCCAGCAAGGTGATATATGACCGCAAGCATTCTGCTGTCGCAGAATATGATTTTTCCGGATATGATCTGGAAGGCCTGCTCAAAGGGTTTGACTGGCTTCATCTTTCCGGCATCACACCGGCTCTGTCTCCCTCCTGCGCGGATCTGATTCTGCGCATGCTCGAGACCGCAAAGCAGCTTGGCATTACGGTTTCGTTTGACGGAAATTTCCGTTCTACCCTGTGGTCCTGGGAAGAAGCGCGTGATTTCTGCACGAAGTGCCTTCCTTATGTCGATGTGCTGCTCGGAATTGAACCGTATCATCTCTGGAAGGATGAAGAAGATCATACCAAGGGGGACTGGAAGGACGGCATTCCGCTGCAGCCGGATTATGAACAGCAGGATGAAGTGTTCCGTCATTTTGTCGAACGTTATCCGAATATCAAATGCATTGCCCGGCATGTACGCTATGTGCATTCCGGTTCGGAAAACAGCCTGAAGGCTTATATGTGGTATGACGGTCATACCTTTGAAAGCAAACAGTTCACATTTACGATTCTTGACCGGGTCGGCGGCGGCGATGCGTTTGCGTCCGGTCTCATCTACGCAATGCTGCATCAGTTCAAGCCGATGGATATTCTGAATTTTGCGGTTGCGTCTTCTGTCATCAAGCATACGATTCACGGAGATGCGAATATTACAGATGATGAGAGCGTGATCCGCAATCTGATGAATATGAACTACGACATCAAGCGTTAAGCATAATCATTTCTGCTTTATTACAGGGGCGCTCGGCATAAGGGCGTCCTTTTTCTCTTGGTTCAGGTGAATGAAACACAGCAGGGCTTGACAGAAATTTAAAATGATATCATATTGATATCAGAATAAATCGGAGGAACAGTTATGAATGAGATTATTCTGAATCGAAAGAAAAACGGTATGCTTGTGCTGCTTCTGATTCTCGCGCTGTATGCGGGGGCAATCCTGTGCATTGCCAGCGGTATCGGGTATCCGGTGCTGACCATCCTTTCCCTCATCTGGCTGGCAGCCGGATGGATTCTCTTTCTCGGGCTGAAAGTTCTGAAGCCGCAGGAAGCGCTTGTGCTGACATTGTTCGGTAAATATATCGGCACACTGAAAGGAGAAGGGTTCTATTTTGTCAATCCGTTCTGTTCAGCGGTCAACCCGGCTGCGCGTACACAGCTTTCCCAGAGCGGAGATGTCAGATCAGACGGCATTGTGACAATACCCGGGTCGAATTCTGCCGGCAATACGCAGAATTATTCAAAGAAGATCAGTCTGAAAGTCATGACGCTCAACAATGCGCGTCAGAAAATCAATGATGTGCTCGGCAATCCGGTGGAAATCGGCATTGCGGTAACCTGGCGGGTGACGGATACCGCACGGGCGGTATTCAATGTGGATAACTACAAGGAATATCTTTCTCTGATGTGCGATACTGCATTGCGTGATATTGTCCGTCTGTATCCGTATGATATGGCGCCGGGCATTGATACGACCGGAGACGGCCAGCCCGATGACGGCAGTCTGAGAGGGTCAAGTACAGTGGTTGCGGACCGCATCAAGGAAGAAATCCAGAAGAAAGTGGATAATGCGGGCATAGAAGTTATTGAAGCGCGGATAACCTATCTTGCGTATGCGCCGGAAATTGCGGCAGTCATGCTGCAGAGACAGCAGGCAAGCGCAATCATTGATGCGCGGAAAATGATCGTAGACGGAGCGGTCGGAATGGTGGAAATGGCGCTTGAGAGGCTGAAGGAAAACGGAACGGTAGATCTTGATGAAGAGCGCAAGGCCGCAATGGTGTCAAATCTGCTCGTCGTACTCTGCGGCAACCACGATGCACAGCCTGTTGTTAATTCAGGAAGTCTGTATTGATGGCGGAAGAAAAAAAGCAGGTGCCTCTTCGATTGTCACCGAAACTTTATGCGGCAATTGCGGCATGGGCAGAAGATGATTTTCGTTCGGTCAACGGACAGATCGAGTATCTTCTGACAGAATGCGTAAAACAGAGAAAGAAAAACGGAAAGTATGTCGGGGAATCCATTGATGAACCGATTGAACTGGACATTTCTTAAACGAAGCGGGCTTGCCGGGGGGCAGGCCCGTTTTCAGACTGTGTGACAGATAAAAAAGAAGCACAGAACAGAAGTCTGTACTCAGTTATCCGGTTTTCAGTATACGATGTTAAATAAGGCACCCGCAGACAGGAAAAACAGGGAGTGGCCATCCGCTAGTTCACTGAGAGCTGTGATAAAGCTTACAGGAATTAAAACGATAAGAAACAAATGGTGCAGGGGTCACATGCGGGAACTGAACTGCAGAAGAGCGGCAGAATATGACGGATGTCAGAAATCAGACACATGGATTGTGCTGACATGCGGAACATAGGGAGAAGACAGGTGATACGCAGAGGGGAAGGCTCTCTGATGGAAACCTGCATACCCGGAAAATCAGTTAAACTTAACCAGGAGAGCATTTCTTATGGATATCAGAATGGTCAATAAAATCATCACCGGTGCAGCAGACGGCAAGCAGTATTACCGCATGTGCGTGCCGGATGACTGGGCGATCGTGATCAATACGAAAAAGGATGTATACAAAGGATACGGCAATCCGTTTGCGGTGACCATCCGGGTCACATCGCCGGATAAGCGGGCTTTGATTGTATACAATTCCGATTACAGTTTCCGGGATGATTATCTGAAAGAATACCGTGAGTTTACCGTTGATGATTACGGCATCCTGCATCGGAAGTTTCACAGTCCGGAAGCTCTGATCGATTCAATCGGACACGAAGCGTATCGCGGAAATTCCAATCTTACGCATATGGGTACTTACTGCCATCCGAAATTTCAGGAATATGAGCAGAGCCGGTATGAGAAGCTGAGGGAAGAGATCGAACGCGATCCGATGAGCGTGCTGGAGAGGTTTGCCTACAAACATGTAATTCAGAATTACACATTCACACTGGGAAGCCAGCTGTATCGTGCATGCTACAGCGGGCTGGTCAATGCACAGATGACCGCGGTATGGAACACGCTTCCGGCTTTTGCGACGCAGGCGATCTATAATCCGGTTTTTGCCTCGGCAATGGATATGAGCTTTCCGTATGCACAGTACAGCAAAGAACTGAAAACGCATATCTATACCTCTTCTTACGGAACGGATGTTGATGTAAGCAGACAGATTGCCTGCTACGCGCCGACTGATCTGTTTGATGATCTCTACAGCAAAGCGTTCCGCACCACAATCTATGAAGGGATTTATATATGCCCGGATCTTTCAGATATGATGAAGGAAGAACAGCGGCTGATCAATGAACAGAACAGGCTGAAGCGCGATCAGAAAAAGGCGGAGCGTAAGAAGGCAGAACAGGAAAAGACCGAAACAGCTAAGCAGACCTCCGTAAACCGAACCTCTTCTTCGAAATCAGGCTGGCTGGACAGTGCGGCGAAGAAGAAGGAACTGGACCGCCGGGCAAGAGACGCCTGGTCGGACGCAATTCTTGGCAATACACGGTGTACGGACCGGAACGGGCAGGAGGTTGTTGTTCATTCGCTGGACCGGCATATATTTAAACGCGGAGATACGGTTATCACTTCGGACAGCTCCTGGGACAGACCATGGGATTTTGAAGAGCTGACACCGAAGAAATAAACAGATTACAGGCAGGAAAGGCGAAGAATAATGGAAGAAAAACAGAAGAAGCGCACTGCATTGATCATGGAAGGCGGCGCCATGCGCGGCCTGTTTACCTGCGGAATCATTGATGTGTTTCTGGAACAGAACATCACTTTTGATGCAGCGGCAGGCATATCTGCCGGTGCGATATTCGGCATTAATTACAAATCCAGACAGATCGGAAGACCGCTTCGGTATAATCTTCGCTTCTGCCGGGATCCAAGATACGGAACACTCACAAGCTTTCTGAAAAGCGGCGATCTGTATGATGCGGATTTCTGCTATCGGGTAGTGCCGGAGCTGCTGGATGTGTTTGATGCGGAAGCCTATCGGAAGAACCCGATGAAATTCTATGCAGGTGTTACCAATGCATATACCGGAAAGGCAGAATACCGGTGCTGTGATGAATGGAATGACTATGATGCGGGCTGGGTGCAGGCGTCTGGTTCGATGCCTGTGGTTTCAAAACCCGTGCAGGTCGGCGGTAAACTCCTGCTGGATGGCGGGATTGCGGATTCTGTGATGTTCAGGTATATGGAAGGCCTTGGGTATAACCGCAATGTCATTATTCTGACGCGGCCGGCAGGTTACCGAAAGCAGAACAGCAGGCTGCTGCCGTTAATGAAAGCCGCTTTGCACGATTACCCGGAGGTATATGAGGCAATGAAGCGACGCCCGGAAATCTACAACCGGCAGATGGAAGAGATCGAGGAGCGGGAAAAACGGGGAGAATGTCTTGTCATGCGGCCGAAGGAAGACCTTGGCGTCAGGCGGAATGAACATGACCCGAAGGAACTTCAGAGAGTCTATGATATCGGCCGGAACGAAGCGCTTGAACGTCTGGAAGAAGTGAGGAAGTTTCTGAATCAGAGTGAATGAGGGGCTGTAACGGGGGTTGCCCCTCTCAGCCTCTGAAATAATCATCTGATCGTGAGCCAAAATACAGCTTATGATTGGATGATTCTTTCTTTTATTCTTAATCACTAGACTCTAGTGTGGTATGCTGTTATCAGAGGTTGGAATGGGACTATGGCGAAAACGAAAGAAGAAAAATCAAGATATGATCAGGAATTTCAGAAGACGCATATGAAACACATCAGTATCTGGTTCAACCGTGAAAAAGACAAAGATATTATT
>JAFYGX010000238.1 GCA_017543025.1 Solobacterium sp. | reverse complement strand
TCCGGAAACTCCTGAATGTTCCTATCACCCGGGTCTTTGTCTTCAGCCTTCTTCCGCGTCTCTCCGCTTCATTGTTTGTATGGGGTATCTCCGGGTGAGTCAGGAAATACAAGAGATTTTCACCATATTCCTTCAGTCGCTTCGCAGTATTGAAGCCGTTCTTATAGTATTTGAGTTTTGACTCCGGCATCTCAGAATACTCTTTCATGGCCAGCTCCAGGATTTCATAATACCGCTCCTTGGCTCTCGTGATAGATTCATCATCATTCAAATTGCCAATCTTGAAGTTGTGGATAATCCACTTCAAATGCTCATCCATCTGCTTATTCCATTCAAGGTCAGGCTCATTTGCGATACTGTCTTTGACATATCTTGCTTCATGAGCTTCGCATTTCTGATGTGCTCCTCCGTATTTGAAATACGTTACATCATGATCGTGAATCAGTACGAATAAGTATTCTTCAACCGGAGTACCTTTGACTCCTTCATCTCCCTTCTTCCGACGGAATTGATACAGAACATCTTTTCCGTTGGATGAAACATAGACGAAATACAGAATGCCGCAAATTCGGATCGTGGTCGCATCGCTATGCATAAATGGAGAATTAAGCAGATTTAAGAATATCTTTGCCCGCTCCTTTTTTGTGCGCTTGGAGAATTCTCTTCCGAGTTTGAAAATGGTTGAAGGAGCGATCTCTATTTCCCCGTGTGTTATGTCCTTCAGGAATGATGCGCATTTACGAAGCGGTACATTCAGATAATTGTTCATCAGATTACAGTATGCTTTCAGACCAGCACCATAATTTATCTCATTTTTCATTCCTTCGGGAAAATCACGGTATACTTCTTTCCCTGTGAGTTTATTCCGGAATACAGCTGAGCGCACTTCGGTGACAGAGACTTTCATCTTTACATCAACGAGTTTTCTGCTTTTTATGCCGGCATATTCATATTCTTCGGGATTCTGTTTCACTTCATCCGGGAAGGCAAGATTTACGATTGGCTCGGTTGTTTCAAGCTGCTTCCTCGGATGTCCTTTATGCCCAGGCTGGCCGCCTTGCTTTCTCCCTGTCTTTTCTCTGCTGTTCTGGATCGGAGCACGGTTTGGAAACTGGGATGACGGACTGGAAGAAGTATGGAAGTCTCGATTAATCTGCGCTGTCAGCTTTGTGATCTGACCGGCTTTATCTTCGTTATCTGCCATAATGTCAAGAACCAGTTTGTCAATCGTATTCCATAGAGCCTCATCGTTCATAAGTTCCCGATTGGAGACAGTATTCTGAAGGGAAGTGTATTTCTCTACAAGTGTCTCATGCATGGGTTTTCACAACCGGAAATACCTTTTTTCATTCCGGATTATTCTGCCGGCGAATGAATTCCATCAGACCGCAGACACACCTATGTTCGCTGCAGTTCTGATCTTTCCATACATCCTGAGGCTCTTTGTAACGCAGACATTCCGATCAATGATGAAAGCAGGGCATACGGATACTCTCCCGTGTTTGTTTTGCCATTCCGCATAAACAGAGATATAGTTTTAAAAGCAGAAAAAGGTGGATTATGACAGAAACAGAACGTAACACGAAGACTTATAACATTTTATTCACATCGCTCTATGAGGCGGGAAAGGGAATTCCTGTCCGTTATTACTGTGTAAAGGAAGGTGAAGAGAACAAGTATACCGACGCGCTTCTTACAGCAGAAGCAACGACAAAATACCTGCTTTCTTCCGTCCGCATTGATCAGATCTATGTACTCGGCACATTTCTGGCATCCAAGGACGACGATTCTGAAACAGCGTACGATATCGTGAGCGGCAGAACCTTCTATGATTCCGATCTCAGCACGCTTTCTGCAGAGAACCTGTTCCGTTACCGTCTGTCCCAGTTCCGGGATGATCTCTTTCTCGATCCGAAAAATGATGACAACTGGATTCCGCAGGATGAACGAAACCGCATTGAGGAGTTTGCCGCAGCGTTCTTTAAAAATCATTCCGAAAACGGAACTCATGAAAAGTTCAACCGTTTTTTTGACAGACTCGCCTCTGATCCCACACTGTACGAAGAACTGAAAAAGGAAATGATGGGATCGTTCCCGGATGCGAGAGGTAAGGAAGCTGCCTATCTGAAACAGATCAGGAACTACCTGTATCTGGAGCTCAGGGATTTCAGCAAGCTCTCCATTCTGAAGGAAAACGAAAACACGAAGATTCAGTTTATTCCCGCGATGAATGAGCAGGGAAAACCTTCGGTCGATGTCATGCTGAAGGCGGCAAAGAACTTCATGGCCGAAGGAACCGAAAACATCAACATCTATGTGGCCATGAACAGCGATGATATGGAGGAAAACCTCATCATGCTGGGAGTGCTCAATATTCTCGACATGCTGAATGGAGAACAGATTGAAATCAGGCGGGTCTGTACCCCCACCGAAGCGTTTACCCATCTGTCCGGCATGATCCGGGAGAGCACGGAAACCTTCGATCTCACATCGATGATCGCAGCAGTAAAGACTTTTCTGAACTACGGCAAAGCCGACATGATTGTGGAATGCTGGGAGAACAGCGGCTCCAGAAACAAGCAGATCGAACAGATGGTCTATGCCATGAAGCGAATCGATACAGGTCTTTCCCTCTGCAGCACCATGGATCTCGAAAAAGGAATATCAACTCTTCGGGAGCTGTTCCGGAACGGATTTGATGTCTCCTCCGACGATCCTGTCAGCCAGCTTTTCTCCCTGATGTCCGAAGGCATCCGGAAAGACTACGGCAGACTTGTGACCTCAGATGACTCCGGTTTTATCGACCGTATCAGATGGGCGTATTCAAAAGGCTTCTATCAGGCCTGTCTCACACTGATCGAAGCGAAGGCACCGGAAGATATTGTATCGCGCGGCATGTTCTATTACTGCAATGATGAAAGCCAGAAGAAATCTGTCACGGAGCTCTTCGCCAGAAAGCGCATGCAGATGAAATCCTACGAACACTGGAAGATGGACAGCATCAATCACTACTTCATAAAGAATTATTTTTACTTCCGGCATTCTTCCAACACGATCGGACATCAGCGTGTAAACGCAAGAGAGATGCTTGCATGCCTTGACAATACCAATCCGGATTTCATCACCGGCTATACCGCATGTGATGACAGACAGTTGCTGGAAGATCTTCTGTTTGCTTATCTTCGCATCGGAACCATTCGCAACAACACCAACCATGCGGAAAATGATTATGATGAACCGGACACTCTGTTTCCGGACGAGAAGGCGGACAGTGGACAGCTTCGCGTGATTACCGAGTGTATTCAGTATTTCATCGACCTCTTTGACAAGGTCAGCGAGAACATCAGCGGCAGGAACCCTTCCGTTGTAACGATCAGCTGCGCTGAAGTGAAAACAGCTGCCCGCGTACTGGAAGAAAAAGAAAAATCACAGAACAGACAGCAGAATAACTGAGGAATCCGGGATTCAGACAGTCGGAAACAGTTCGATTGCACGGTCAAGTGCTTTTTCTCTGTCCGGCTCACACTGTCCGAACAGGATGTGCTTCAGCTCGGGATTCCATCCGCAGAGGTACGGCCCGGCACCGAGAAAGCCTCCTTTTTCCACCGTAAAGTAAAACATTTTTGTGAAATCATACCGAAACAGCATGAAAATCCAGCAGCAGTCCGTTTCATTAACTGCCTCCGGACACAGCAGCCGGATACACGCCAGATGCGGATCAATCTCAAACATCTGTGTTTTCCACGCATCCTGAGGAAACGGGTCTTCCAGATTATAATTCTTCAGTATATTTTCCCAGTTCAGATGAATCACATCGGGGTTCTTCTTTATTCCGACAGGAACCCCCTGCCTGTTTTCATAGAATACCTTCGGAAGAAACTGATGTTCGAAAAAATATCTGGCCTGCTTCATATCGGGCATACGATCAACCCTCCTTTACAGGTATCATATACAGACTCCTGTATTCCTGCAGCTGATTTCAGAATTTCATCAGAAACCATCAGGTTTTTCTTCGTTAATATCCATCCCTGTTAATACACTGATCCGCTCTGCAAGCCAGTGAACGCCATAAAAGGCTCTCCAGAATTTTCAGTTATGCCGAATTTGTCATAACCCTGAAAAATGGAGAGCCATTTCTGTTCCGCACGTCCGGCAGAAGCTTTTCTCTGATCCGGCGCCTTCTGTTTTCGTCTTCACAATTCAGCTCTGATCTGATTGACATCGATCGCATCAGTCGGGCAAAGGTCAGCGCAGTTTCCGCACAGCAGGCAGGAATCTTCTATGTAATATACGATTCCCGCCTGTTTTTTCTTCTACCCTGCACCATCCATATGAGAGAAACGGAAAGGAGCTGAATCGTTCAGCTCCTCTCTGTTGCGCTTTTAGAGAACGTTGCGGGTCGCTACGACATTAACGCCGGTTCCAAGCACATTCTCAATAACAACGTCACCAATCTTTACTGGTGCTTTGATGCGGACCGCATCAATTTCCTTCATGCATTCCGCAATTTTATCCTTCGGGATATTTCCGGCAGTTTTAACCGAACATCTCGGTTTATCTCCACCGTCCACTACGACGGTGTAAGTGACAGTACGCTCCGGGTGAATGACTTCATTGCGGGCATAGCGGTCACCGATTGCGCAGGTGTTGCCTTTGACGGAAAGGATTTCGGTTCCTTCCAGTTCTACTGTGATCTGGCAGCCCATCGGGCAGCCAATGCATGTCAGTTCTCTTTTCTCCATGTTATTCCGCCTCAATCTTTACCGTAATGGTCTTCAGATCCGGTTTCTCAAGGAGTTTCTTCTTCTGCAGGATGACCTGTTCCATTTCACCCGGCGCAAGAATCCGCTTCTTATTGTGCATTACACGTTCGTCATCGAAATAAACGCTGACAAAGGAATTCTTATACACAGCCCCGACACGGAACCGGACCGTCAGAAGATCATCCATCTTATCCGTATCGATCGTGCACGGAACAGTGTACCGCGCACCGTCTGTCGCCTTGACTTCAACAACATGCCCGGCCGCTTCATCCTTACCGCCGTTCTTTACGAACTTCGCCGCATTTGCGCCGGCTTTTGTCGCTTCTTCTGACACATAGTCGACCAGATCATGTACGTGAAGAACGTTTCCGCAGGCAAATACGCCCGGAATATTCGTTTCAAGACTTTCGTTGACAATCGGACCGCTGGTAACAGGACTCATCCGGACACCGGCCTTCAAGGAAAGCTCATTTTCCGGAATCAGGCCGCAGGAGAGCAGAAGTGTATCGCAGGTATAGCGTTCCTCTGTTCCCGGAATCGGCTTGTTATGACTGTCAACCTGTGCAATCGTTACTGCTGTGACATGTTCTTTGCCTTCAATATCGACAACCGTATGCGAGAGCTTGAGAGGAATGCCGAAGTCATCCAGGCACTGTACGATATTCCGCTTCAGTCCGCCCGAATAAGGAAGCAGTTCCGCCACAACCTTTACCTTTGCGCCTTCCAGCGTCATACGCCGCGCCATGATCAGACCGATGTCTCCGGAACCGAGAATCACAACCTCACGGCCCGGCATATAGCCTTCAATATTTACCAGACGCTGCGCAGTTCCGGCAGAGAAAATTCCAGCCGGCCGGTAGCCCGGAATATTGAGTGCACCTCTTGGCCGTTCCCGGCAGCCCATCGCCAGAATCACTGCTCCGGCCTGAATCTGATACATGCCGTCTTCCCTGCTCATGGCTGTAACCACACGCTCCGGAGAGATATCCATAACCATGGTATTCAGCCGGTATTCAATCTTTGCCTCAAGCACCTGCTCAATAAAGCGATATGCATATTCCGGCCCGGTAAGCTCTTCTTTAAAGGTATGCAGACCGAATCCATTGTGAATGCACTGGTTCAGAATACCGCCGAGTTCTTTGTCGCGTTCCAGAATCAGGATCTTTTCAATCCCTTCTTTACGTGCGGAGACTGCAGCCGCAAGTCCAGCCGGTCCGCCGCCGATAATTACGATATCGTACGAATTCATGCTTCGCCTCCGTTTGCGCCTTTGGTACGCTCAATCACAATATTGCTGCGGCCGCCGCTCTTGGTCACTTCTTCGAGCGGAAGTCCGAGCTCACGATGCAGGATTTCCATTACACGCGGCGAGCAGAATCCGGCCTGACATCTTCCCATACCAGCACGCGTACGGCGTTTAACGCCGTCAAGGCTGCGGGCGCCAAGCGGTCTGTGAATCGCATCGAGGATCTCTCCTTCAGAAATGGATTCACACCGGCAGATGATCTGTCCATATGCCGGTTCTTTTTTAATGAGCTCATTGCGTTCTTCTATGCTGAGCTCCTGCGGATTCAGAATGCCCTTGCGTTTGGAGATCCAGTTTTCCTTTTCGGTAAGTCCCATTTTCTCCTTCAGCATGCCGCCTACCATTTCACCGATTGCCGGGCAGGAAGTAAGTCCCGGAGACTCAATTCCGGCACAGTCGATGAAATGCGGCGCATCTTCCACTTCCCTGATAATGAACTCATGGTTCGCTTCATGCGCACGGAGTCCGGCAAAGGAAGTAATGACTTTGCGCATCGGGAGATTCTTCACGTGATCATTTGCCTTCGCAATCAGATCTGCAATTCCGGCAGCTGTCGTGTTGTTTCCTTCTTTGTCTTCAAGGTCAACTGCAGTCGGACCGACAATCAGATTGCCATGAATGGTCGGAGATACGAGAACGCCTTTGCCGAGGCTGGTCGGCTGCGGGAAGATCGTTTTATCCACATGATGGCCGACTTCCTTGTCAAGCAGACAGTAGTCCCCGCGGCGCGGTGTAATCTTAATCTTGTGCTCACTGACCATGTTATGAATGATGTCTGCATAAACGCCGGCAGCGTTCACAACATACCTGGCCTTGTATTCACCGTTATTCGTTCTCAGATGCCAGATGCCGTCTTCGTCTGCCTTAATCGCTTCTACCTTCGTATTAAAACGGAACTCCACGCCGTTTACCGCCGCATTTTCCGCCATCGCAATATTCAGAATAAACGGGCAGATGATGCCGCTTGTCGGCGCATACAGCGCACCTTCAACGTTATCGGACAGATTCGGCTCCATTTCCAGACACTCTTCACGGCTCAGGATGCGGAGATCCTTTACGCCGTTAGCGATGCCCCGGTCATAGAGCGTCTTCAGTCCGTCAAGAGCTTCTTTGTGGATACATACTACCATTGCGCCGTTTCTGCGGAACGGAATATCCAGATCTTCCGCCAGCTGTCCCATCATTTCGTTTCCTCTGACATTCATCTTTGCCATGAGGGAACCTTCTGCCGCGTCAAAGCCGGCATGGACAATTGCGGAATTCGCCTTGGAAGTCCCTTCGCAGACGTCTTCACATTTTTCCAGTACGCATACATTTGCGTTGTAACGCGACAGCTCCCGGGCTACTGCGCTTCCGGTCACTCCCGCGCCAATGATAATTACGTCATACATTATTAGTACTCTTCCTCTTTCAATAATCTATGTTTGAACAGCAGATGCCATTCATGGTAATTACGGAAAAGAGGAGCCGGCAGAAGCACACATGCGCTTTGCCGACTCCTTCAGCTTATGTGCTAATTAACAAACCCTTAAACCGATCGTTAATAGATGCTGTAATTAACCTAATACTGCCATGTAAATCAGGGATGCGCAGATTGCACCGCAGATCGGCGCAACAGCCGGAATCCATCCATACGCCCAGTCCGGATCCTTCTTGCCGAAGTTCGGAGCAAGCAGCTGATAAGCCAGACGCGGAGCAGAGTCTCTTGCCATGTTCATTGCATAACCGGTAAGTCCGCCGAAGGAAGCACCGCAGGCAACGATGACACCATATACGAGAACCCAGCTTACACCTGAATCACCTGCATTTGCAGGGATTGCAGCGAGTGTGAATACGAGGATGAATGTCGCAACAAACTCAGACAGGAAGTTGGAGAATGTGTTGCGGATCGACGGACCTGTGCAGAAGCAGCCGCGAACAACTGCGTCATCCTTTGTCTCTTTGATATGATCGCCATAGAGAACCATCAGGATCGCTGCGCCGCAGAAACCACCGAGCAGCTGTGCAATGATGTAGCCCGGAACCTGTCCCCAGGACATTCCGCCGCGCAGAGCAGCACCGATTGTAACTGCCGGATTGAAGTGTGCACCGGAAGCTGCGCCGAATGTGAACGCAGGAACCATAACAGCCATACCCCAGCCGATGAGAATGTGAACGGTATTGCCGCCCTTCATGCCGGATTTGTTCAGGCTGACGTTGCAGCAGACACCGTCACCCAGAAGAACAAGGAACATTGTTCCAATAAATTCTGCGATTAATGCTTTCATGTTTTTCTATCTCCTTTGATCAATTAATGAATACTGATAATGAATCCGATTTGTGCCGAAACCTTCTGCAGATATTATTTCGCCCAGCCGAGGGTCGACTTCACAGCCTGTTTCCATCCCTTGAGCTCTTCTGCTCTTGTCGCAACATCCATATTCGGCTTGAACTCTCTGTCCATAGCCCAGTTGCGGATGACATCTTCCTTGCCGGACCAGAAGCCTACCGCAAGTCCTGCGAGGTAGCTCGCACCCATAGCGGTTGTTTCTACGCATACCGGACGATGAACCGGAGCGTTGATGATATCAGACTGGAACTGCATGAGGAAGTCGTTCTTGCAGGCGCCGCCGTCAACCTTGAGCGCGTTCAGCTTCACGCCGGAACCTTCTTCCATAGCGGTAAGAACATCGCTTGTCTGGAATGCGAGGGATTCGAGTGTTGCACGGATGATGTGATACTTGTTGACACCACGGGTCAGACCGGTAATTGCACCGCGTGCATACGGATCCCAGTACGGTGCACCAAGACCTGTAAATGCCGGAACGACATAGCAGCCGTTTGTATCTTTTACACGGGTCGCAAAGAATTCGGAATCCGGGGACTGGTCGATGACTTTCAGTTCATCACGGAGCCACTGAATTGCTGCACCGGCTACGAATACAGAACCTTCAAGCGCATATTCAACCTTGCCGTCAACACCCCAGGCAATTGTTGTAAGCAGTCCGTTATTCGGATAAATCGGCTTTTCGCCAACGTTCATCAGCATGAAGCAGCCGGTACCGTATGTGTTCTTTGCCATACCAGGCTCGAAGCATGTCTGGCCGAACAGCGCAGCCTGCTGGTCACCTGCAACACCGGCGATCTTGATCGGAGCGCCGAAGAATTCCGGATCTGAAGAACCGAAGATTCCACTTGACGGGCGTACATCCGGCAGCATGCTCATCGGTACTTCGAGCTGTCTGCAGAGTTCTTCATCCCACTTCAGCGTATTGATGTTGAACATCAGTGTTCTGGACGCGTTGGAGTAGTCGGTTGCGAATACCTTTCCCTTTGTCAGCTTGTAGATCAGCCAGGTATCAACTGTACCGAAGCAGAGTTCACCGGCTTCTGCTCTTTCGCGGACACCAGCGACATTATTGAGGATCCAGCGAAGCTTTGTTCCGGAGAAGTACGGGTCGAATACGAGACCTGTCTTGTGGTAAGCATCATCAGCGATTGTCGGATATTTGCCGATCAGCTCTTCTTTCATGTCTGCCGTTCTGCGGCACTGCCATACGATTGCGTGATATACAGGCTGCCCAGTCATTCTGTCCCAGACGATGGTGGTTTCACGCTGGTTGGTGATACCGATTGCAGCGATATCTTCTGCCTTTGCGCCAACCTGCTCCATTGCTTTCCGGGCAACAGAGAGCTGTGTCTGCCAGATTTCATTCGCATCGTGTTCCACCCAGCCCGGTTTCGGGAAGTACTGGGTGAATTCCTTCTGCGCGACGGAGCACATTTCACCTTTTTCATTGAACAGAATACATCTGTTGCTTGTTGTGCCCGCGTCAAGCGCCATTACATATTTTGCCATTTTCAAATCCTCCTTAAAAAATTTCTGAATTTTCGGCAATTGTTCAAAGCGTTTCGCTTTTATGTCCGGTTACTGACTTTGCGCATTGTATAAGAAAGCGCACTAAAAACATCTGCTTAACGTACTCTATTTGCTGAATCCTTCTGTAGTTTATATTGCCGCAGCTGGCTCGCCATAAAAACGTTACTGCGGTAACGAGGCAGCTAAAACCGTTTCGCTGTTTTCCGATCTGAATGAAAGCGGTTTCGCATATTTGCAGATGAACAGATTACTCGTGAAGAAAAGCAGCTCCTGACTTAGAAATATTAACAATATTTACTGTATCTTTTTCTTATGTCAAATTCTGCTTTTTCATTTCATATTGCTGTTTCTGAACACCTGTTTGCCTGACTGATTTCAATCTAGCACACGATTGACCGCAATTCAAGACATAGGACAAATTCTTTTATATTTTCATGCGTTTCCAGACGTCGTTTTTTAAAAATCGCTCTGCAGAAACCGTCCAAACCCGCATAATTACAGAGTTTATTACATATTTACAGAAGATTTCAGATCATTTTCAGAACAGAATGGACACAAAAAAATACCGCATTTTTCGCGGTATTTAAGGATGAATTCAGAACTCCATCGTCTGTGCCGGCTCTGTAAACGAACTGATTGTGACTCTGGCATTCTTCAGATAATAGACTGCCGTATTGCCGTCGTCCACCTGATACATCGCCTTCAGAGACGGGTATGCCTCCAGCATGGAAATCTGCGCTTCCGAACGCGGATCATAAACCGCTTCGGCAGCTACACGAATCCATCTGCCGTCTTTGAAGCCGCAGAGTTCCACCTTCGGATCTGCCGCAATCTGCTTTGCGACATCCTTTTTCAAGCCGGTCTGGAAATACAGCTTTCCCTCAAAAATATGCGCGGTCCCAAACGGACGTACCCTTGGCTGATTGCCATCTGCCGTCGCAAGATAATAAGTGCCGCAGGCTTTCAGAAATTCACAGGTTGTTTCAATCGCTGTCATATGCTCATTCTCCTTTTTCTTCTTCCATCATAATCCCCATCTGCGCCTGTTTCCCGCAATATGCTTTTTCATATATCCTTCAGTCCAGCCGGCGGATCGTCATCACATCGCTGATTTCTCCGCATTCCGCACATCCGGTGCGGGCAAATTCACCCCAGATCCTGCGCATCGGTTTTCCGGATTCGTTCAGTTCCTTCGCGCTCAGTCCAAGACCGATCTCTTTCCGATATGCCGTACTTCCGCCAAACAGCAGTACCAGATCGGCCATATGTCCGCAGGCAATAAACGCCTCGTTCTGCCGCCAGAAGAAAGAATACTCATATACCTTTCCGCCGGCTTCCGCATACGCTTCCGCAAATGAAGCAGACGGATCGCAGAACACGGAGTCACTCAGCTTATGGAGGATTTTTTCCATGACAGGCCGGGTAAGAAAAAACATATCCAGACTGCGCAGGACAGGGATCTGTCCGCCGTAAACCGCAACCTCCCGCGTTGTGCAGCCGATCAGAAGCTCATGCGAAGCAGCGACGGAGCGAAGACGCGCTTCCACGTCTTTCCACTCCGGCAGCGGCCATATGCCGAAATGCGGCGCGAAGACCATATATTTTCCGTTGCCCTTTTCCGTGATCGAAGAAAGAATTTCTGTCTGCAGGCGATTCAGCTGTTCTGTGCTGCAGTACGGATCTACTTCATTCACCTTCTGCAGAATCTCTTCGTCCATCTGCGACCGGTTCTCCATCGCGCCGATCGGATCACTCTGAAGAATCGCTCTGCGATAGAGCTCTTCGGTTCCTTCTGAAAGCAGAATACAGCGAACCAGTTCCGCTCCGGCAGATTGTCCGAACAGCACAACGTTTTCCGGGTCTCCGAAAAAGGAAGCGATATTTCTCTGAATCCATCTCAGTGCTTCAATCGCATCGAGCAGACCGGGATGCCCGAGATTCCCGCTGCCGTCTCTTGTAAACCCGGCGATCCCAAGCCGGTAATTCACGCCAACCACAATGACATTCTGCTCCGTTACGAGCGGTTCGAAATCATAAAATGCACTGTCACATCCGCCATGACGGAATCCCCCGCCATGAAACCAGACCATTACAGGCAGGGCTTCTGTCCGGTGTTTCGGCATATGGACTGAAAGATACTGTGCGCTTTCTTCCTGACGCACATTCTGATTGATCAGTCCTGTCAGATAATATTCCAGTTTTGAATTCGTCTGAAGCGCAAACGGCGCCGACTTCACGCACAGATGCACTCCTTCCGGATACCGGTACGATACCGGCGGCTCATATCGCCGGGAAACAGCGTAGCGAATCCCCCGGACATGAACCGCACGTTCCGTCTCATAACCTTCAAAACATCCGTCAGGGCAGGAAATACGCGGTCTCATTCTGCTCACCAGTCCGAATCCCAGTCGGTGTCACCCGAATCCCAGCTGTCATAATCGGAAGAATCAGAAGAATCCGATTCCTGAATCTGTTCCCATTGTTTCGATTCCCTGAAATCGGTACCGCCCCAGCTTGAATCGTATTGATCGCCTGCATAATAATCGGAATAATCTGTGATCGGCTCATAATCCAGCGTCGTCCAGCTGCCATTGCCGTTGTCAAGATACCAGTCATCCCCATAACGGTAGTACACCTCATTGTCATAACGGTAATAACCGTCATTCCGATGTGAAACCATCCCATGGACATAGGCATAAACCCCATATACCACCGATGCGGCAACAACCAGTGATACCGCCGATCTCATGAGCCTGGCTGCACGGGAACGGCGCGGAGCAGCCGGATTTGCCGTACTGCTCAGATCCACCGGTTTGCCATCCGGATAGATTCCACGGTTATAGCACTCCTGCATCAGCTTTTCATAGAGCTCACTGACCGCATGCGCTTCGTCTTTTCCACGGTAACGGACAGCCCGCGAGCCATCCGCTTTATTTTTATAAACAACAAACTCCCCGCCATCCTGATATATACCGAACGCTCTGGGTTCCTGAAAATCCTGCCCCACAAAAAAACGCATCTTTTCCAGCGGCATGCCGCGCTCACTGCAGTAGATCTGCAGATCTCTGATCGTCTGCGGATAGTAAACCGAGTACCGCTTTTCTTCCGTTTTTTCCTGTGGCTGACAGGAAGGATTCGGGGCGCCGCAGTTCGGACATACCTGATCTTCCGCGCCCAGCGGCGCACCGCAGTATTCACATGTGTGCTTATCTGCCATAAACAGAAACCTCCTGTTATAAGTTTGTATTATACGCGCGAATCAGAATTCCATGCATATCCTGCGGCATATAAACTTTCAGGTTAATGTAATTCGCTTTCCCTTCGCTTATACTGACATTGTTCCGTCAGGGAACTACGGCACCCACAGCAATCCATTGCAGGGAAATAAAAAATACTTTACCACAGCAAAGCTGAGCAGGACCGTGCCGTGTATCAATCTGTCCGCTCAGCCAGTTTTATCCGGAACTCATTCAACTCATTCAGATTAAACTTCCGGTTTAATCGACAAATCACTGAATGAGGATTATATTATTTCTGCGTAAGTCATAGTTTAGAGCCTTACAGAACCCGCGGTGACTGAATTTTTGATGAATACTTACTCATCGGTCAGCGCACATCAGAAATTTCCTATTAAGGCAGATGATCCGATCAGTATGAATGTTAAGGAGGACGAAACTATGGCAAACAGCTTTGCATTTCCTGTCATCGACATGAAAAAAACCGGCGCGAATATCAAGTATCTTCGCGAACAAAACGGCATGTCTGTACGGCAGCTTCAGGAAGTATTCGGCTTCAGCTCTCCGCAGTCCATTTACAAATGGCAGTGGGGAGATACGCTTCCGGATCTTCCCAACCTTCTGCTGATGGCAAACCTCTGGGGCGTGTCAGTAGAACAAATCCTGGTGCTTGAGCACTAGGTTTTTTATTTTATCCGCTCTGCCCGGTTCTCATTCGTGCGAAAATAAAACCATACAGGTGATCCCATATGATTCTGTTTGATTCCCACGCACATTATGAAGACGCGATGTTCAACGCTGATCGTCACGAACGGATTGAAGCACTGCGGCATACGGATGTGAACTATGTTCTCAACTGCTGCAGCGATGTCAGTGTTTTCCCTGCGGTTCTTGAGATTCTGGACCGGCATGACTTTGTCTACGGCAGTATCGGCATTCATCCGCACTGGGTGACTGAAACCCCGGACAATTATCTCGAACTGATGCGTGCCTGCCTCTCACACAGAAAAGTTGTTGCCATCGGCGAGATGGGACTGGACTATTACTGGAATGAACCGAAAGACCTTCAGGAAACGATTTTCCGCCAGCAGCTCGAGCTCGCCAATGAACTGAATATGCCGGTCATTATTCATGACAGAGAGGCGCACGAAGACTGTTTCCGCATCCTGCGGGAATACCGGCCGCAGGGCGTACTGCATCGCTATGGCGGACCGGCAGAACTCATGAAAGAAGCATTGTCCTGGGGAATGTATGTCAGCTTCAATAATGATCTGACTTATCCGGAATGGCGCCAGCCGCACATTGACTGTCTGATGGCTGTGTCATGGGATCGGATTCTGGTCGAAACCGACTGCCCTTATGCGCCGCCGTATGAACGGAAGAACGACCGCTGCGAATCCTCCGACGTACGCAATGTGATTCAGGTGATCGCAAAGCTCCGGAATGTCAGTGAAGCATTTGTCGCCGAAACCACAACCGCAAATGCAAAGCGCGTATACCGCATCGAAGAATGAGCGCAGACACAGAAAAAGGGCATCCTGCCCTTTTTCCGATCCCCTCTGCAGATCAGTCTTCTGCTTCGCTGTGCTCCGCGCCCGTTTCCGTCAGTTTTTCGAGCAGTGCGAGAAGCTGCTCTTTTTCTTCCTGCGTCAATGCATCAAAGATTCCGGCGAACCGTTCTGCTCTTTCGTCCTGCAGTTCCGCAGCTCTTGCCTCGCCGAGGTCCGTCAGCACAATCCGTGTTGCCCGTTTGTCATCCGGATCTGTTGTGCGTTTCACATATCCTTCACTCTCAAGCTTTGAGATCAGCTCCGATACGGAAGACGCATTGATGTGCATCTGATCGGCAATCACCTTCTGCCGTACGCCTTCTGTCTGATCTGCCAGGAAGCGGAGAAGATGTTCTCTGGCAAAAGCCGGGTTGCGTTCCCCCTTCCGGATGTGCTCATGCATGAAATGCGGTCCGTGAGGTCCACGCATATCTCTCATTTCCGGGTGAAACCCTCTGTGTTTTCCGTGACAGTGCCCATGCATCGGCATATCTTCATTCATCCGATTTCGCATGATCGCTCTGCGGATCTGATGCGGCGCCCGCATCAGCTGTTCAAATAACCGTTCATCAATCGTTTTATTCATTTGTTTCAGTTCCTTTCTGCAGCCACGCTGCATTTTTTCTGTGTGACAATGTCTGTAATTCTCCGCTGTATTGTTTGGTACCAAACTAAATATATCCGGTCCGTTTATTCCCGTCAATATATTTCGGTACCAAATTATATTTTTTGTTCTCCACACAGGCTCCCTGGCACAGAAAGAAAACGGGTTCACCCCGCTTTCTGCTCCTTCTCCTTCTTTTTCGGAAGTTCTCCGTTTCGTATATGTTCCTTCAGAATCTCATCCGCCGCCTGAAACAGCACCTGAGATCCCAGCGCTGTCTGACGCTGCCTGCCATAGACATCTTCCGAAGTAACGCTATGTTCCTTCCAGTCGCCTCCGTGGTTGCTGTGATTCAGAAGGAGCGGCTGAAGATTGTCCATTGCATGCGCGAATTTTGATTCTGAAGTTTCAAATGCCTCAAATTCGTCAAACAGCGCGATCAGTTCCGCTTTCTGATCATCCGGAAGAATTGAGAAAATCCGCTCTTTCGCAGCGTCTTCTCTTGTCTTCTGCGTTTTCCGTCCTTCCTTGTCATAGGCGTACGTATCACCCGCATCAATTTCAACGATATCGTGAATCAGACACATCGCCATTACTTTTGCGATATCAATTTTCTGATTGGAGTATTCCTGCAGAAGATACGCCATCACCGCCATGTGCCATGCATGTTCCGCATCATTTTCTCTCCGTCCGCCATGCGACAGATGTGTCTGCCGGAAAATATTCTTCTCCCTGTCAATTTCAAGCGCAAAGTCCAGCTGCTTCTTCAATCGTTCCTGCATCCCTGGCCCTCTCTTTCCTGTACTTCATCTGCTGCCTGCCGTTTTCCCTTCAGTCTGTCCGCTCCACGCCATATCCCCGCCAGATCCATACCGACTCATCGCCTTCCGGATCTGTGACATGAAGTCTGTGATCTTCAATCCGCCAGAAGCGAAACATCGGAAGCAGCGCAGAGGACATCCATTGCCGCTTCAGTCCCTCTTCCGTTTCTTCAAATATATAAAGATGCTGGTAAAACGAATCCGTATCCGGTTCCTCCCAGAACGGATGGGACGCCCCGTATACTCCCTGACGCCAGACAAGAAACAGTACTTCACGCTTCCCGTCCTGATCAAAATCATCTGTCAGAACATCTGAAACATACCAGTCTGCCGGCGTCTGATACAACACGCTTCCGTCACGCATGTAACACAGCGTTCTGTGCTTCAGCACCAGGAGTGCATCATACGGTTCATGCAGTTCCTGTTCTGCTGTCCTAAACTGCACCCAGCCAGGAAGAATATACCCGTGCTTCCACGCCAGAAACGTAACGCCCACAGCACACAGTATTACTGCCGCTGTGATCAGAGGACGTTTCATCGGTAAGATGAATATTCGATATATCTGCCGTTCTGATCAGCGATCCAGCGATCCGTTCCGATCCGGTACCAGCGATATCCGTCTCCGTCTTTTATTTCATAGACGCTGTAATACCGTCCCTGTCCCGCTGTGCTGAGCTTTTCGCCGTCCAGGGAAGGCTGTGATCTCACATTCAGACCTTCCACACGTACTTCTGCCATTCCGATCACCTTCTGCCGAACCAGAAGCAGTTCATTTGAATAAGAAGAAATCCATTCCGGCAGCGGCGGAAAGTATTCCGGGTCATAGCTCTCACAGAGCTCCCGCCAGGTCTGATCCGTCATGCGTTCGCTGATTGGCTGTTCAAACTGATAGAACTGGTACACCGTTCCGGATGTCAGATGCACCGCTCCGTCAAAGAAAACCAGAACTGCGATCATTGCCGGCTCCGCATTTGCAATCTGAAGACAGGTTTGCGAATCCGGGTCTGTCGCAATATCCGTAACCAGCGCTGCCGGAAAATCAGATGTTCTGTATTGTTCTCTGCCTTCCTCCTTTACCGTCCTGAGCCAGAGGTGTTCAAGGGTTGCCCCGTAATTCCGGATCAGATCAAATTCCTCATCCGAGGGCAGTTCCTCCCGCAGTTCTTTCTCCGAAATCACTTTAAGACGTTTCGAGAGCTCACTCAGGTTCTGCATATATTCTTTATCTTCTTCCGAAATCATTCCGAATGACTGCAGGCCTTCCGCTGTCTTTTCAGAAAGCGCCGCCAGTCTTCCGTATACGAGTGGCTCCGGTTCCACATATCCCCGGTCGTCATATTCCGGAATCGGGCCATCTGCGCCTAACTCTGCCAGAACCTGTTTCTGATACAGAACGGTGTCATGTTTCAGCTCAGTATAACTGCCAAGGAACGAAGTCAGGTCTTTCCTGCTCCATTCTGCACTTCGCATGAAATCCGGATATCCGTCCCGGTTTCCCTCCAGCAAAGGCCTCAGCATATTCAGCCATGCCACGCTGACGCTTGCGTGCCAGGTCTGTTCCGGGGCGTTCTTCACTTCATTTCTCAGCCATTCCAGATTCTCTGCATAATCCGGAAACCGGCTCACATTCGAAGTCTCTTTCAGAATCTTCTCCGCTTCTTCCGAACCAAGTGCCGCCGGCACATCCAGCGCATCCGGCAGCTTTCGCTTCTCGTGGAATTCATTTTCTTCCACATCCCGGTAGACCAGTTTCTGCATGATTGCCGCATCCACTGAGAACCGCTGCCCCATAACCCGGAAACCGGCTGTTTTCTCATCCCGGTCATCTTCTTCCCTGATTACCATGGAGTTGATTTTCGGCGCTTTCAGCGTTCCGGTCAGCGCATGAAATCTCTCAAACGCATCCGTATCTTTCGCAATTGTACTGAGTTCAGCAGTTTCCCCATATGCCTGTTTCATCAGCGGTTCATACTCATAGAATCCGCTGTCATCACTTTCTCCCGCAAGAAATGCCGTCACCAGATAGATCGCTTCCCAGTCTTCCTTGCCGGCGTCCTGAATCGCTTTCACACACAGCAACGCGCTGCGTTCGAGATCTTCTTCTTTACGGGTGAAATTCATCTGTCCGTACCACATCATCGTACGGAAATACTTCTCAAGTTCAGCGTCTCCCGCATAATAGCCTCGCGGCCGGAACTGGGTATAATCCTGCAGATATTCATTTTCTGTTTCAAACAGCGGGGAATGTCCGATTCCCGCCGCATCACTGATCAGCTTCAGCTCCTGTTCCGCCCGTTCGGAAAGATCTGCTGTTCCGCCCGAAAGCACTACAGCCAGCGAAAAATAATCCGTATTGCGCACAGCCGCCTGTTCAAACGGCGTACCGCGAAGCGCCTCTGCCTGTGTCTGACTGCAGGCAAGCAGCGATTCGCTCATTGTCCGAAGATGATCCAGAAGATACTGCTTCTCCACATTCTTCTGCAGATATTCATAGTAAAGGTGATACGTATGCAGGAGCGAATCCACTGTCACAAAATTGGCGCAGTAGTTATACTTGTTTTCTTCATACAGCTCATGAAACTCAAACCCGAGACCATGGCCAACCGCAAAGAGATTCCTGTTCAGGTCGTCCTTCATATTATCGGAAAGCATCAGACTGTCTTTATTCACAGCATCTTCAAGGCCATACGACCCTTTTTCATGCGGCGTCACCTTCGCCTGAACCGCTTTTTCCGACACCGTATCCGAAAAGGATACCAGCACAGGCCGTGCCACTTCCTGTGCACCCGTCACCTCTGCCGGTCCATCCGACTCAGCCGGCCGCATTTCCTGCACCGTGGTTTCACTTCTTCCGCCGCATCCTGCAAGCGATGCGGAAAGGGCAACACAAAGAACCGGTATTATCAGCTTTTTCATCATACTCGTCCCTCTTCTTCCATTTTCTGTGTTTCAGGAATGGTTCTGTTTTCATTATATTCGCAAAAAAAGATCCTGCCGCTAAACGGACAGAATCATCTTTGTTCAGTACCCGGTTCTTCCAGATAATGCACCGGTTTTCCATGTGCTATGGCATACGCAATTTCCGATCGGGTGCTTGCGCCGATATAGCCTCCGACATTAATCACAAAGATTTCATCTGCCATATCAATCTTCCGCTTATGCATGTCATCCAGCATTTTCTTTGTTTCTGTAAGGGTTCCTTCATCCATCCCTTCCCAGACTTCATCATCTCCGGAATGGCCGAACAGCCCGACGCTGATCACAATTCTGCCAGCCAGGGTAAGCTGTTTCTGCACCTCCAGGAATTCCGTTCTGAACCGCGTACTGCCGCATAAGGTAATCACTTTATATGTCCCAACCATCTCAGCCCCCTTATCAAGAATACCGCTTCCGCCTGCCCCAGCAAAAATGCTGAGGGACGCCAGTCCTTCAGCACATCCGTCATCCGTTCAGCCCGGATCGATACTGCAGAAACGAATAGATCACCGGAACCGCCGTCGCAATCACAATCGGAACCAATGTCCAGAAAAGCGATTCATTTCCTGTCAGCGCAAGAATACACAGACACAGACCGCAGCCCATCCAGAGAGCCCCCGCAAGCCGATGCGTACGATTCCAGTTATCTTCATCCGCAAGCGTCCATGGAACTTTGATTCCGATCGAATAATTCTGTCTGATCTTCGGCAGATAATTACCGACCACCAGAAACACAATTCCCAGCAGAAGGCGGGAAAAGACCGCCATATTCGGCCGATGGCCAAGATTGTACACATACAGATAGGCGGAACCAACCAGAGTAATAACCGGAATCAGCCAGAGAATCATCGTGAACAGCTTTCCGGAAATATTCTGTCTTCGCGGATCATGCATTGTCACAAACGCACTGATCCACTGCACCGCAAGCATCAGCAGCGGCAGTCCGAACACGGCAAACGCCTTTCCGGTAAAGCCATCCGCTTCATTGTTCATACCAAAATGCGTCGCCATCGGATCAGGCAGCCGGTCCCAGTAAATCAATCCGACCGCAATCGGAAGCAGGATGACAGCGCTTGTAATCAACAGTGTTTTCTTATACTTCTTCAGCATCTCGTTCACCTCCCCTGAGTTCGGAAATCCACAGAATGATCTCCTCCAGTACCGTTGTATTCAGCTGATAGTAAATGTAATTCTTTTCCCGGCTTTCAAAAATGAGATCAGCCTGTTTCAGAATCTTCAGATGATAGGAAATCGTCGCATTTGTCATTTCAAAATGAGAAGCAATCTCGCCAGCCGGCATCCTTCCCTGTTTCAGCATCTCCAGGATCTCGCGGCGCACCGGATCAGACAAAGCCTTGAATGTCTCTGCAAAGGACATTATTCCCTCCCTTCCGGAATGAATCCGAAAACAATTTAGAAACTTTTCTAAACACAGTATAACCAGCAGTTTCGCACGATTCAACCGCTATTTAGATTTTTTTCTAAATGGCAGAAGTCCAGCCGGAAGCTTCTGTTTCCGATCCGGAAGACTCATGCATGCGGACAGAACCGCAGTATTTCGTATATTACACTACACAAAGGAACGGATATCCCCATGAACGAATTCAACCCGGCACGTAAGATCGCCGACGAACAGATGCATCATGTCAGCGGCGGCAGAGAATTTACGCTTCGGGAAGCGGAAAACATTGAAGAAACCGATCACAGAGCAATGGAACTGACTGAAATGCTGAAAAAACGCAGCTATGATGAACTGCAGAAATTCCAGGCGGATTATTACGAAGCTGCTCAGCGTTATACCAGAAGTGTGCTGGAAGGCAGGCTTGCGCCTGACAGTATCCTGTTCAGCGACTTTTTCGAAACATTCTACGGCTGGCCTCAATGAAACACGAAGAATACGGGCAGCGACGCCCGTATTTTTCATATTCCTGCCTGACGAACAGAACCAGCCCGGTTCTCTCATTCCATATTCCGGAACTGCAGCAATGTCAGAACTCTGTCTCTGGTGTCTTCACTGAAATCCGCCAGATCCGCTTCTGTGATCGCCTGCTCGGAAAGCAGATTCAGCAGAATGAGCTCTGCGTTTGACCGTCTCATATCCGCGACAACTCCTGTCCGTTTTCTGTCCTCTCTGATCCGTTGTTCCAGAGTCCAGAATCTCTCGGATGCAGGTTCATTTTTCTGCAGAAGTCCGATATACTCTCTGCAGAGCTGTTCCATGGCCGCTTCCTGCCATTCAGGCAGTTTTTTTCTCAGCAGCTTCCAGTCCTGTTCCGGAAATTGACTCATCTGTTTTTCCTCCATTGATTCTGATTCGCATTGTATTCACGCATGGTATTCTTACTATTATCTTAACCGAAATTCTGTCATCCGTCGTTCTGATCGCAATCTCCCGCTTCATTTTTCGTTCCGGCAGCGCAGACACGCATCCGTTATGCTGGCTTGAGCGTATGGAAAAAGCGGCTGATTTAATCTCGTTTTTCTGATCCCGAATTCATCAGATCTGCTTTTTCTTTTCCGTCAGCCATCCGTGCGGCGCAGGGTGGATATAATCCGGTCGGCCTGCCTCACGGCGATTTCGCCGTCCAGCCAGAATGAGATTTTCATGAAATAATTTCCATCCTCGAAGAGGTAGTTGCTCACCGGATACATCTGTCCTTCGTACTCCTCGAAAGAGTGATAATATGCCAGATACACATTATTGACCGTCCGGTAATCCACACTCTCGGCTTCGTAAGCCCTGGCCTCCTCGATCGCATATTTCTCCAGGGTATTGCCTTCTTTCCCCCACTGGTATACATCAAAATCAAGCGGACTGTTTTCGCTGAAATAATACCAGGAATGGCGGTGTTCTGCATCGTCCTCTATGGCCTCCTCTCCAAGCGAGTAGTCTACGGGAACCGACATGCAGAACGGCAGCGTGCCAAGATTCAGATCATAGGTCTGCACCTCCGACAGGGTGCTGAGGATTTCAGATGCCTCCTGCCCGGCATTTCTGCCGTCCAGCCAGAACACGACCTCAATATAATCGCCGTCATCCTCGATCAGCGCTGTCATCACATCATATTCAATTCCTTCGTAAACTTCCCGGGAAAGATAGGTTCCGACTTCAATGCCGTTGATCATCTTTGTCTGCGCATCCCTGCCGTTAAAATCAGCGGCTGTCTTTTTCGTGTACTCTTCCAGGGTCATCTCCGTTTCAGGCCGGTGGAACTGATAGATATCAAAATCCATTTCGGAATCCGGGCTGAAGTAATAGGCGACCTGATTGGCCTGGACTTCCTCGATGGTAACTTCACCGTTGCGGTATGCGCGTGGAATGCTTACGGAATATCTGGAAGAGCCCAGCTGCAGCTGTATATGATCAGTGTCATCCGCTGTCTGCGCAGCAGAAGCGTCTTCTGCCTTACCGGCAGGTTCGGCGGAAGCCTCGGGTACAGCAGTGCCTTCCGTCTCATTTGCCGGTTCAGCGGAAACCGCAGGCACAGCAGTGCCTTCTGTTTCATTTGCAGGTGCGGGTTTTGCGCACGCGGTAATGCTTTGGGCAAAGACCGCTGCCAGCAGTATCAGGATAACGCGGCTGTTCCGCATCCAGGTATTTCGCATTTTTTCCATTGTTCTCATCCTTTTCTGTGCGTCCAAAATCACGTTCCCGCAGCAGGGAACGCCATTATATGGGCTTCAGTTCCCCGCTGATCGGCTGAATGCCGTTTTCCGCGAGAATCTTATAGGCAACTTCCAGTGAGATCGCCCGGACATCTTCCCAGTCCTTTATCTCGCATAAGGTGTTGTACAGCAGGACATACTGTTCGCCTGTCAGGCTGCTGCCCTCCACCTTAACCATGCCTTTGTAGATGGGGCCGGAAATCTTCCTGCCGCCCATTGCCTCCGGGAATCGCCCGGTATTCTTCTCGATCAGAGATTTGACCAGCTCGACATCCGTTTCCTTGGGCAGACCGATGGTCCAGGCAGCCGGCGTGGCATTACGGCTCAGGTTATAGAACCCGACCATGTTGGAGTTACTGATGACCTTCGTGCGGTTTTCATACAGAGCACGCGTCGTACGCAGCCCGATATGTTCCACCTTTCCCATAAAGCCGTCGATTTCGATGAACTCCCCGATGCGCACCTGGTCTTCCATAATGAGAAAGATGCCGCTGACAAGATCGCTGACGATGCTCTGCGATCCATAACCTATGATCAGTGAAACGACACCGGCAGAAGTGAGGATCACGTTCGTATTCACACCCAGTTCATGCAGCGAATAAATCGCTACTACGACCGTCAGGATAAACTGAACAATACTGATGATGAGATCCCCGAAAGTCTCTGCACGGGAATCCATTCTGGCTGACAGCGTCTTCATGGTCATCTTCAGGATTCTCATGCCGACAGACAGGAATACGACGCTCAGAAGAATGGTCGTCATCGAGAAAATGCTGGGCTCCCGCTGCCACTGATGCATGAACAGATAATCCGCCATCGGATGCGGAGAAAAGAGAATATCAGCGAAGTAAAAGAAGACCAGAAGCGTGCATAGCAGCCACACCAGATCGGAACAGTATTTTCTTATGTCCATGCGAAGCTCCTGTTCCATGGAGGAGGAGTTTCCCCCTTCCTGGAAGAGCATCCGCATAAGACCCTTCTTTTCCGGTTCCGCTTCTTCCATCGTGCCGTCGCAGCGATATATGCAGGTTCCGCAGTAAATAAGCAGTGAGCAGAGAAGGATTTCCGGGATGATCACGCCCAGATCCCGCTTGATCGGTGCCGTAAAGAAATCAAGCTGTTCGGCACTGATGAGGACGTGGTTGTCATCCGTCATGGTATTGAGGTAGTAAGTATAACCGTTGACGGTCTGTGTGCCGCAGTAACGGTTCATCAGCACGGTCTGCGGCAGTGTGTTTGCGATGGCCCGTGTGCTCGAGGAAGCAGCGGTGGCCCACAGAAGCGTATCGGGTTCCCCGGCATAGGTATGCATTTTTGCATAGGTCTCGGGATTGATCCTGAGAAGCGCGGTCCTGATGTCTGTCTGCTCTTTCATTGCCACAAGGCTGTTATCCGGCAAAGTGACGTAAATCAGGCCAGGAATTCTGAAAAAGCGCCGTGAAGCCGCGTAAAAACCGCTCTTGTCCGGCAGTTCCTTCATCATGTCAGTGTCCGCATTCTTCAATAGATTCCAGAGAGCATACTCTTCATCCTCCGGATTCTCACTGATCTTATAGCCGACATACATGTCCGTTGACATGGTGGAGACGCCGTCTGCGTTATAAATCGTCACAGTGCTCAGGTTCATGCGCTGTGCCAGGTCCATAAGGACCTCCTGCGTGAAGTCCTCCCCCATGAAATCAGCGAACATGTCGATCATGTACATGTGGCCAAGCAGAACCTGCTTATAGATAGACTCCATCTTGGCCCATTCCTCATCATTGAGCTCCAGTTCTTTGACAAAGGAATCAAGCTTTTTTTCCATCCTGACATTATGGTTGATATAGTTCGTCAGCAGCGGAAGATAGGAGGTGAAGATCAGTGAGGCAGCCAGGCCTGAGAGCAGCAGCGGCGGAAGCTGCCGCATCACGGGAAGGTTCAGGCAGTGTTTCTTTCCAAGCGGCAGGCAGTTTTTCTGATCCTGCAGCTCGCCTCCTTTTTTCCGGATATTCCGGGAACAGATCCAGACATAGAGAAAGATAACGATGAGCAGCGCATGTACTGCCATTGTTTTATCCAGCGTGTCATTGAAAACCGTCGAGAAAGGTACATATACGTATACCGAGTAACGGTCCAGAAGCCGGCTCTTTTCAAAGAAGACGCCGGAGAACAGCCCGTCTCCCCTGAGAAAGCCCGCCTGAATGCCATCTGTCGCGCTGCTGTTGCGCTCTTCGTCATAGACGATCCGGCTTTCATCCAGAAAATTGTACGGCACCTGAGAAGACGAGATCAGCACTTCACCTGTAGTGTTTTCAACAATGCAGAGCGCGCTTGGAACAGCTTCCGCAATGCGTTCAAAGTCCACATTGTAGATATTGTCATACTGCAGCCACCGGATGAACAGCCACCCGTCCTTCAGCCGGACCGCATTGTAGACCCATTCGTCCTGAATCAGCATTCCGACCGTTTTGAGCATGCGGGTCTGGCTTTTGTCCAGAGAAAACGGAACTGCGTTATCGGTTGTGACGACGCTGCCTTCATCGGGAAAAAAGTAGAGGTCGCTTGCCTCCCAATTGTATTTGCAGGAGTTGAGGGTCTCCGTGGACACACCGAGATAGTCAAAAAACGGCACTGCTAGTTCTGCATACATGAGGGTTTCCGAGTCTCTGAGGTTCGCAAAGGAGTCCTGCAGCGTGCCCTCGAAGCTGATCAGGCTGCGCAGAGAGTACATGGAGTTGTGCAGGGATGCATAAGCATCATCGCGCTCCACTTTAAACTGCTTGAAGGTGCAGTAGCCCATGGTCACCAGAAGCGTCAGAATCAGCAGTAAGGCATAGAGCGAGGAGACTGTTTTTTCCCGTCTGACGCCCCGTTTGGATCCCTCTGTTCCGGGAGCCGGGGTCGTGTTGTTTTTCTTCATTTTCATTCTTCGTCAATCCTTTCACGCTTCTGCAGTCCATCCCCTGTGCAGCATCCGGATACCTCCCCGGATCGTGTACAGCCTTCGCCCCGTTCAGAAGAAAAACCTGCACGCACAAGTATCCTGCGCTGAGCAGGACGTGGAAAGTCAAAAAATATTTTACCGAAGATATCCGGTTTTTGTCATTTTTGTGACAGATCATTCTGTCCCGTCCGTCTCTCGGCAGTTTCGTAACAGCAGAAAGTGCATAACCTTCTCTGAACACAGTCTATGTCCGGGCATAAAGAAACCCCTGCCAGATTAATCTGCAGGGGCTTAATACTATTTCGTGATCACGCTCTGACCGCGTGTTACCGGCTGCGGATCCAGGAAATGGAATTCCTTTCCGTTCGGATTCGTGATGATTAACATCGTGCTCATGTCATATTTGGCAGACAGCTTTTTCAGGTTCGCTTCCACAATCGGATCACCTGCTTTTACAGTGTCACCCTGCTTTTTATTCAGCAGGCGGAAGCCGTCTCCCCCGGCTTCCACCGTGTTGACACCGCAATGTACCAGCAGTTCCACTCCATCGCTTCTGGTTACGCCAAACGCATGACCGGTCGGAAACAGGACTGAAAGCGTTCCGTTAGCCGGGGCACACAGCACGACCTTCTCTCCGTCAAACCGGAATGCTGTGCTGTCACCCATCATCTTCTCCGCAAACACCGGATCGGGTACCGTTGTCACATCGATCATCTCGCCGTCTGCGACTGCCACAATTGCTTCATCACTGACTTCGACTGCCGGAAGACTGAGTTCTGCTTCCTTTTTGAATAACTTATCAAATAATCCCATATACGATACCTCTTACAGTTCTTCACCGTTTGTCTGAATTACCTTCTGATACCAGTAGAAGCTGTCTTTTCTTCTTCTGGAAAGATCACCGGTTCCGTCATCATACTTATCGACATAGACAAACCCATAGCGTTTCGCCATCTCACCGGTTGATGCAGATACAACATCGATCCAGCCCCAAGGGGTATAGCCCATCAGGTCAACGCCGTCTTTTACTGCCTCTTTCATCTGCTCAATATGTTTCTTCAGATAATCGATGCGATAGCTGTCATGAATACTGCCGTCTGCTTCCACTCTGTCATAGGCGCCAAGTCCGTTTTCGACGACCATCACCGGAATCTGATACCGGTCATAGATTTCATTCAGGGAATAGCGCAGTCCTTCCGGGTCAATCGGCCAGCCCCAGTCAGAAGCTTTCAGATACGGATTTGCAATCCCGCCGATCAGGTTTCCGCCTGCCTTGCCGGTCACTTCCGGATCGACACTTTCACAGGAGCTCATGTAATAGCTGAACGTATAGAAATCGATCGTTCCCTGTTTCAGAATTTCATCATCCCCGGGTTCTTTCTTCAGTTCGATGCCCTTTTCTTCAAAGAAGCGATTGATGTAGGAAGGGTAATACCCTCTTGCCTGTACATCGGAACAGAACCAGTTCATGATCCGCATCTGTTTCTGGCATTCCAGCACATCCTTCGGATTGCAGGTATACGGGTACTTTGTCGCAAAGATGGACATGTTTCCCATTCTGAACTGCGGATAATTGTCATGTGCATACCGGATCACCAGTGCACTTGCGACAAACTGATGATGCAGTGCCTGGAAGCGCACCTGCGGTTCATCAGGCACCTGATTAATCGGGCCGCTGAAGCCTTTGATCGTTCCAAGAGACAGTACAGTTCCCATCGGAATTGTACCGGAGTTGATCTCATTGAACGTCAGCCAGTATTTCACTTTGTCTCTGTAGCGTTCAAAGATCGCTTTGCAGTAACGCACATAGCAGTCGATCACTTCCCGGCCATACCAGCCGTTGTATTTCTCCACCAGTGCATACGGAAGCTCATAATGGGAAATCGTCACCAACGGTTCAATGCCGTACTTCTTCAGTTCATCAAACACCTTGTCATAGAACGCAAGACCTGCTTCATTCGGCGTTTCTTCCATACCGGTCGGAAAGATCCGCGTCCAGTTGATCGACATCCGGAACACCTTAAACCCCATCTCTGCCGCCAGTGCGATATCTTCCTGATAGTGGTGATAGAAATCGGTTGCCTCGCGGGAAGGATACAGCGTTCCTGCTTCGAATTCTCTGGTTACCCGTTTGGGTGAGGTATGAGAACCACTTGTGCAATGGTCCGGAACAGAATCACCTTTCCCGTCGACGTCCCAGGCACCTTCGTACTGATTGGCAGCGGTCGCCCCGCCCCAGAGAAAGTTTTCATTGAAATCCATAGTTATATCTCCTCAATGATCAGAACCTATTTTGTCTCCCACCGCTTTTTCAGAATAAACGCAGATTCCTTAGGCTGGCGTGTCCGTGTAAATACACCTTTTTTATTTCCGTTGACGCGGAAAATGCCCTCTGATGTCTGAAAATCCGCAAAGTTCCAGGTCAGTTCCCCCTGAACAAACTCATAACTGTCGAATACCCGGAAATTCATTTCATAGTATTCATTCTGATATTCCTGTGTCCACATGACGCTTGGAAGCTTATGTTCTGAACCCAGGGTATCAGTCCCGAATTCCGTAAATACAAACGGCACATTCAGGTGCTTCGCTTCCCAGCGATTCATTTCATCGCGGAACAGTTCTTCAGCCTCGTCGATTTCCGGACCGCCGCTGATATACCAGCCGTAATAACGATTCAGACAGATGAAATCGCATATAGGATAAACCTGGCAGAGCTCCGGTTTGGAGTTCTTTTCAAACGCACCGGTCAGCGGACGATTCTGCGGATCCAGCGCACGGGCTGCCGCAAACACTTCCCTGAAATACTCCCCAGCTTCTTTACTGATTGTCTCCGGTTCATTGAACAGCGAGAATGCAAAGACAGAAGGATGATTCTTATCCCGGCAGATCAGTTCTTCGACCTGCTGTTTATGGTTGTTCAGAAGCTGCGGAACGGTTGGCGCTTCAAAGAATGAAGTATATTTACCCGTACCCGCCGCAACGAAGTTATGGGTCGAACGCATCATTCCGACAGCCGCAATCTCATCAATAATCAGGAACCCTTCTTCATCCGCAAACTGATACCACTCTTCCGCATAAGGATAATGACTTGTCCGGAAGCAGTTTGCGTCCGTCCACTTCATGCATTCGAAATCACGCTTGATCAGCGGAAGGGACAGACCTCTTCCGATGATTTCAAAGTCTTCATGTTTCCCGAATCCTTTGAGATACACTTCTTTTCCGTTGACAAGAATGCGCGTTCCCTTGATCGCAATGGTACGGATACCGATTCTGGAATGGTATTCATCCACAAGCACATCGCCATCCCAGGCTGTGATATGCAGGGTGTAGAGATAGGCGTCCCGCACATTCCAGAGATGCGCATTCGAAACAGGAAGCGTTCCGGAAACGCCTTCTGCAGAAGCGACAATCTGATGATCTTCATCTTCCAGTTCCACTCTGACGGTGCTGTTTCCGTCCCGTGTGATTGAATAGTGCACTTCCGCATCAGTTCCGTGAATCTCATACGCCGTATCAAAATCCCTGATGCTCTGCGCAGGCTGAAGGATCAGCCAGACACTGCGCTGAATACCGGCGTAGTTGAAGAAATCAAAATATGGTTTGGCAAGCCTGCGTCCGTCCTTCATCACTTTCACTGCTCCGCAGGGAAGGGAAGTCTCGGACAGTTCGTTATTCGCAAGAATCGCCACATGGTTCAGAGTTCCCCCTCTGGCTGCTTCTGTGATATCAGCAATAACCGGAAGGAACCCGCCCTCATGAGAAGTGATTTCTGTCCCGTTTACAAATACGGTTCCTCTGTGGGTAATGCTGCCAAAACGAAGTATCACTCTCTGATCTGCCGTGAATTCCGGCACAAAGAAATCGTATTCATACCAGAAATCTCCGCAGTAATCACGTGAGAGATGATCGGTAAACAGATCCGCAAAGCTTGAAGGAACCGGCATGGAAACCGGGGAAGGCAGATGTTCTGCCCACCCGTTTTCCTTACCTTCAGAGGAAGAATCAAACTGGAATCTCCACATGCCATCAAGCTGAAACGCAGTCCGTTTCCGATTTGTTTCCGGATATAGTTCTGAATAGTTCAGCATGCGGTTACCCTCCTTATTTCTTAAGCATCCATCATTTCATCTTTGAACAGAATGTATCCTGCTGCGAAACCGGCAATCATGGAAATCACGATCGCAACGATACCCCAAGGACCATACACCGCAGCGATTGCCGGAAGTGTGAGTCCGTTAACTGTAATCATAACATCACGTGTGACATGCATAACGCCGCAGATCGCACCGCCGATACCATTTGCCAGACATACTGCCGCGAACACGGTCTTGCACTTCATGAGAATACCATAGATCGCAGGCTCCGTAACACCGCCGACAAATGCGGAGACTGCAGCTGTACCGGCCATTTCCTTTGTTTCCGTACGTTTGGATTTCAGAGAGATTGCGAATACGGCAGCTGCGATACCGAAGTTTGTACCTACGGTAAGCGGGAGAATATAGTCATAGCCAAGAACAGCGTGGTTGTTCATAACGATCGGAACCATACCCCAGTGAACACCGAAGATGATCATGATCGGCCAGAGTGCTGCCATCAGGAAGCCGCCGACTGCAGGTGCGAAATCAAGCGCAGATTTGATGATATTGGCAAGTACGCGTCCGACAACATCCGTAACCGGACCAACAACCAGAACGATCAGCGGGAATACTACAACCATGATGATGAGCGGTGTGAAGATCGAACGGACTGTCTTCGGCAGCGAACGATTCAGGAACTTTTCAATCTTTGCCTGAACAAACGCCGCTACAATGATCGGAAGAACTGTGCTGGAATAGCTGATCATCGTGACAGGAATGCCAAGGAATGTTACTGCTGTTTCCGAATTCTTCAATGCGGCGAAATCCGGGTAGAGCATCGCTGCCGCAAGCGCCATTGTCAGGAACGGGCTGCCGCCGAATTTCTTTCCTGCGCAGTATGCCAGGAACATCGGCAGGAAGTAGAAGACGCCGTCTGCTGCTGCATAGAGAATGGTATAAGTGGAACTTGCTTTATCAAGCAGACTGAAGGTTGTCAGAAGTACCAGAACACCTTTCAGAAGTCCGGCGCCCATGAAGGCACCCATGAACGGCATGAAGATGCCGGATACGGTATCCGCGAGCAGACCGGCGAAGTCAAATTTCTTCCCGCCCTTATCTGCTTTTGTTTCAGCCGGATCCGCTTCAACTTCTCCGCCTGCTTCGATCTTATAGTTTGCCAGTATTGCATCGTACGCTTCTGTTACATCCTGTCCGATCACAACCTGGAACTGCCCGCTGGCCTTCAGAACCTTCAGAACGCCCGGAACTTTTGCAAGGCCGCTTTCATCTACTCTGGATTCGTCTTTCAGACGGAAGCGAAGCCGGGTAACACAATGAGTGAGAGACTGAACATTCTCTTCACCGCCGATGTGATCAATAACGCCTTTTGCCAATGCGTTGTAATCCTTTGCCATGTTTTTTTCTCCTCTTTGTCTAACGATTTCGGTGTGCATCTACGGCGGGCCCTGCCGTCAGGATCATGTCCCTCAGCACACTGATACAATAGCAAGTCCCCGCCTTCTGCAAATAGAACAGAATTGTTCAGATCAGGATTATTTTGACTTTCTGCCCAATCACGCTGTAATGTGATAGTTAAGCCAATGAAAGGACTTTCAGAACCCATGGAACTGCACGAAGCCTGTTCGTTTCTAAACGATCTTACCAGCATCTCGGTTGTAATCCTGAATTCGCCCGAAACAATCCGGCAATTCTGTGATTCCAATCACTTTCATTCCGTACAGAAGAATCTGACTCCGGATGGAATGCAGCGGCTGCTCGAGCGATTGAATGGAGAGAATATCGTCGTCTACCGGGATGCACTGCGCATGCATATGGCATTTCTGATCGCCGGTGAAGAGATGGTTGTAATCGGCCCTTACTGCGCGGAGGAAATTACAGCTCCGGCTGTCGAACTGCTCAAGAACCGCTATTCCATACGCAATCTTCCGGTCAAAGACTTTCTCGCTTATCGCAGCAGATATCCCAGCAGCAGTGATGAAACGATTATCCGTCACTGTCATGTGCTTCTGAAATATACAAGCCCGGATCATCCGGCAACCGTAGCGGAACACATTCAGGATGAATTGCCCCGGCGGCCGGAAGAATGGCAGTACACACGCCAGAATTATGAAACGCTGGTCACGGAACGATACCGCGCAGAATCAGAAATGATGGAATACATCACAACCGGAGATGCCGCCGAAGCAATCAAAAAATACCGGTATCTTCACAATAATGTCCGGTTTATGACAAGGATCGGATCCGATACGAACGCCGGCGCACTCAGCGCTGCCATTGTGCGGACGACCGTACGGATCCCGATGATGAATGCCGGGCTTCCGCCCGTATTGATTGACCAGATCACCGGCGAAAGTTCTCACAATATTCTGCAGTGCAGAAACCGTGAGGAAATTGCCGGCGAAAATGAGCGGCTGATCCGCGCAGCCTGTGAAGCCATCCGAAGGTTCCGTTCCGGCCGCTACAGCCTGCCGGTATACAGCGCAATCTATCAGATTGAACGCCATTACCATTCTCCGCTGAATATTGAGGACATGGCTTCCCATCTCGGCCTCAGCACCGCGTACTTTATCAGGTTATTCAAAAAGGAAACGCTGATGACCCCGAATGAATACCTTGTAAAATACAGACTGAAGATCGCGTCTGACCTTCTCCATCACTCCAATTTCACGATTTCTCAGATCAGTGAAGAGGTCGGATTTCTTGATCCGAACTATTTTTCCAGATGTTTCCGGAAGCACTTCGGCCTGACCCCGGTGCAATACCGCAATTCGACCGGTGGAAAGGAACAGAAGAAATCCTCTGATCATTGATAAACGGCTCCGATCAGAACTTCAAAGCCCTCTTCCGGCTTTTCCCTTCGTTCCGCACGCTGCTTTGCCTGTTTCTGCCATAACAAAAACCTGTCTTTCCGCAATGCTGCGTCCGCAGAAATGACAGGTTGTTCATTTTCCTTACAGATGGATTGTCATCGAATCTGAAACACGTATGGTTCAGCTGATCAGACGCCGGAGTACGCGGAGAAACCGCCGTCAATCGGCAGCGTAACGCCGGTAATGAAGGAAGCAGCGTCGTTGTTCAGCAGGAACAGCACCGCGCCGGAAAGCTCTGCACTCTCACCGAACCGTCCCATCGGTGTTGCCGCAAGAATCTTGCCTGTCCGGGCTGTCGGCGTGCCGTCTTCATTGAACAGAAGCGCCGCATTCTGCTTCGTGGAGAAGAACCCAGGCGCAATTGCGTTGACACGGATTCCCGCATGGGAGAAGTGAACCGCAAGCCACTGTGTAAAGTTGGATATTGCGGCTTTGGCACCGGAGTATGCCGGAATCTTGGTCAGCGGCGTATATGCGTTCATGGACGAGATATTGAGAATATTGCATCCCTTGCGGCCAACCATCTGCTGCGCAAATGCCTGGGTCGGAATCAGGGTGCCGATGAAGTTAAGATTGAAGACAAATTCCACGCCGGACTTATCGAGATCAAAGAAACTCTTGGTATCGGCTTCGATATCGCCATCCTCGTAGTATTCCTTGTCTGTGGTCGCACGCGGATTGTTTCCGCCGGCGCCATTCAGAAGAATATCGCATGGACCAAGGTCTGCTTTGACCTGTTCTGCGACTGCGAAGCAGATATCCTTGTCCAGAACATTGCACGCATATGCCTTTGCACATCCGCCTTCTTTCACAATCTCTTCCGCAAACGCATTTGCGGCGTCATAGTTCAGGTCCAGCAGCGCTACCTTTGCGCCTGCTCTTGCCAGAACCTTTGCGAATTCAGAGCAGAGAACTCCTCCTGCTCCTGTTACAACTGCGACCTTTCCGGTCAGATCGGTATTCAGTACATTGCTGTTCATCTGATTTTACACTCCTCTCTCATGACTCTTTTCAATTGCTTCCCAAAGACCGTTGATATATGCTGCGCCAAGGGCACGGTCATAGAGACCATATCCCGGCATTGCCACTTCGCCCCAGATCATACGGCCATGGTCCGGACGGATCGGTCCGTCAAAGCCGATTTCATACAGCGCTTTTACAATTTCATACATATCGAAGGTGCCATCGCTGGAAAGATGCGCAGCCTCTTCGAAGTTGGTCGGAGAATGAAACTTCAGGTTGCGTACATGCGCGAAGTGCACGCGGCCTTTCAGGCTGCGGATCATATCCGGCAGATCGTTTGCCAGATTGGTGCCGTAGCTTCCGGAACAGAAGGTAACACCGTTATGCACATCATCCACCGCATGCATCATCCGCAAAATGTTTTCCTTGTTGATGATGATACGCGGAAGTCCGAATACAGACCATGCCGGATCATCCGGGTGAATTGCCATCTTAATGTCATACTTGTTGCATACCGGCATGATTGCCTTCAGGAAATAAACCAGATTTTCAAAGAGCTTCTCATTATCGATATCTTTGTAGAGTGCGAAGAGCTCTTTTACTTTCGCCATGCGTTCCGGCTCCCAACCCGGCATGACAGTTCCGTTCATATCACCGGCAATGGAGTCGAACATCTTTTCCGGATCCAGCGCATCGACCGCTTCCTGCGTATAGGCGAGTACGGTCGAACCGTCTTCCCGCTTTCTTGCCAGCTCGGTTCTGGTCCAGTCAAATACCGGCATGAAGTTATAGCAGACAAGGTGAATATCTTCCCTGCCAAGGTTTTCAAGGCACTGAATGTAAGTCGCAATGTCTTTGTCCCGATCTGCAGAACCGGTCTTGATGGCGTCCGAAACATTCACGCTTTCAATTCCTTCAATCTTCAATCCGGATGCTTCCACCGTGTTCTTAAGTTCACGAATCTCTTCTCTTGTCCAGAGATCTCCCGGCTGCTTGTCGTAGAGTGTTGTAATGACTCCGGTAACACCAGGAATCTGACGGATCTGTTCGAGCGTTACGGTATCATGCCCGGGGCCGTACCATCTGAGTGTCATTTTCATAGGTTTCATCTCCTTTTCTCAGCTCTTTTTCCTGATTCTTTTATACCGTTCCCAGCCGAATCAAACGATTGCGATACTTGTTGCGTATATTGCAAATCTTGCTGTTTTCTGTAAACATGAACATATGAAAAGCAAACTCCGTTCGGCATTCAACACCCGTCAGCACATGACAGAACAGGATTTTGAAATCTATTACTACAGTGATGTCAATTTCCAGTCCGTCGGCCGTCATTCCCATGATTATTACGAATTCTATATTTTCATTGACGGCGATGTTTCCATGGAGCTTCGGGATCAGAAAATCCCTCTGAAAACGGGCGACATTGTTCTGGTTCCGCCGGGGGTAGTACACCGCGGTGTTGTACACTCCCCTGAAAAACCATACCGGAGGTTTGTCTTCTGGATCTCAAAGGAATACTGTCAGAGACTTTCGGAGGAGTCTGTTGATTACATCTGGCTCATGCAGGAAGCAGCAGTAAACCATCGATATGTATATCGGCTCAGAGAGAGCGACTTCCATACCATACAGGCAAAGGTAATCCGGCTGCTGGAAGAAACAAATACGGATCGCTACGGAAAAGACGCAATGATCTCTCTTTCCGTCAATGATCTGATTCTCACGCTGAACCGCCGGGTCTATGAAACCGAACATCAGAGTCATAACCGGGAAGAACAGGACCTCTTCGCAAAAATACTCTCGTATATCAATTCCCACATCAGCGAATCACTCGCGCTGGAAGACATCAGTGAAGCCTTTTATCTTTCCAGGTATTACATTTCTCATCTGTTCAAGGAGAACCTCGGCATATCCATTCATCAGTACATCATCAAAAAACGGCTGGAATTCATAGCCGGTGCAATCATAAATGAAGCGAACATCACCGATGCATGTACGGAATACGGATTCAATGATTATTCCAGCTTTTACCGCGCCTTCCGAAAGGAATATGGAATCTCCCCGAATGAATACCGGCAGATTCACGCCATAAAGGAGGATGCCTCTCCCGTATAGAACATACCGAACCGCCTGCAGCGAACGAAAATGCAGACAGACGGCCATCTGTTCCTTCTCAGAAATCACATAACCGCAATCCGCATGATTTGATCTCTCTGCTGTATAAGAATCTGCCTGATTGTTTTCTGAAGTATCTCTCAGCGATTCCCTGACGCTGAATACTGCGGACGTCCCGCTGGCGCACAGTTTTTCTGGTAAAACCCTATTCTTCTTCCGGCTCCGCATCCTGTTTTTTACGCTTCAGATTGCGGTAAAGCCAGTACTTCAGCAGGTTGCGGGCGGCAGTTTCCGCATCGTTCACTTCCGCAGGAAGCACATCTTTCCCACTGTAGAGCACTTTTTCATACAGCGGCAGAAAGGTCAGCAGATCTTCCGGCAGCCCTTTCACTGCTCTCTGACCGAATTCCGTCAGGGTTTCTCCCGGTCTTACCGTATAGCCCAGCAGCTTCAGGTGCCGAAGACATCTGCGTGACTGAACTATGATTTTTTCCGCATCACTCATCCGCTGATACCGTTTCTTTCTTATCACAGCCAGCAGCAGTGCACCAAGCAGAAACAGAACAACAGGAATAACCGGAAAATCCGCTTTGGCCGACGCACCCGGGCGATTCTGAATCTGCTGTTCCTGTCTGGTCTGACCGGCTTCATCCGCTTCCTCTTCGTCCTCTTCTTCCACCGCATACTGATAAGCCGTACCGGTTTCCGTTTCTCTTCTGCTCCGTATTTTCCAGCCGGAGTCCACTTTATATCCCGGCGTCGGTTCAAATCCGATCCAGCCGATTCCTTCCACATAGGCTTCCGGCCAGGCGTGCGCATGATCGGAGCGAACTTCCGTAACGCCGATCTGCGTCATGAAGCTGTACCCCTGTATATATCTTGCCGGGATACCCTGAGCTCTTGCCAGCAGAACAAACGCTGTCGCAAAATGCGTGCAGTATCCACGCTGTGAGTCAAGAATCAGATAGTCCGCAAAGGCTTCCGGTGAGTTCACTTCTTCCGGCAGCTCTCCCGGCTGACCGGTATAGGTCATGGAAGAAAGAAAGGATTCGATTTGTCTGAGTTTTTCATAACTTCCGGAAGTATTTTCGAGCCTCTGATCCAGCAGAGACATTACTTCTTCAGAGAGAGCTGTCTTCGGGCAGTAAATACGGTATACTTCTTCCTTATAGCTTTTCAGTGCATTCACATCCGCATTTGCCGGTATTCCCTGGCTCCGCAGCCACTCTGCCGCTTCCTTCAGCGACGCCTCTTCCCCTTCTGGATCAGCACTATGCAGCAGTTCACTCAGACCGTCATACGTCCAGTTCAGCAGGAAGAATTCCATCCGGTATCTGCGGACCCGCCGGTTTGAAAAATACAGATCGCCGCCTTCATTATGAACCGTCCGGTTTCTGACCTCCGGAAGAGACTTTGCGGGTGAGAACACATGTGAAGAACGGATTCCTTCCAGATTTATCTCAAAAGACGATTTCCGCAGATAATCGTAGATATGATCCGGATCACTGTGAAACACAGCTGCAGATGTTTCCAGAAGATCTGTGATTCTGTGATCTTCCTGTGATTCATCCTGTTTGGTCCACGTTCTCCCGTCAAACGTGTCAAAGCTGCGGCCCGAAAGATACACCATGCCATTCGAAACCGGTGAGTCAATCTTCATAACTGTATATGAATCGGTGCGCACGTTTCCGAAGAAGTTTGCCCGGTCGGAAAATCCGACGACAGCTTCTCCTTCCGTCCAGCTCTGACGCAGTTCAAATGATTCGATCAGCAGCTCATAAACGGAATGCACTTTCTCTGCAGCGTTTCGCACAAATGTCCAGTCAAACGGCGCTTCCGGCATCCGGATCAGAAACAGGCTTCCCATCAGCACCAGCAGAAACGGAAACAGACACAGCGTTCTCATTTCCGGGCTGCCGCCGCCTTCCCGCTTCCATCCCCGCTGTACGGATTCAAGATGCATCAGAAGAAAACAGAACAGCAAAATCAGAACAACTGGCTTACCGATACGGATTCCGGCAAACAGACTTACGGCCAGTGCTGCGACAATCAGGCTCTGCGGAATCAGAAACAGCCTGCGGTTTTTCCTCACTGCCGGTTCTGCCAGAACCGTAAGCAGGCAGGTCAGCACTGCGGGAACCATCCACAGGTCATTCAGAACCCGTTCCATCCGTTCTGACGGTTTCAGAGAAACCAGCGCACCTGCGGTCAATACCGCAAGTGCACCCGCAAAGAGAACTCTGCCGGAAGGCTTCAGCCGCTTTGCCAGCAGAAATCCTGCCGTACCCGCAAATATCACCGCATAGAGCGTCATGGTGATCAGTTTCGGAAAAAACAGCACGCATACCGGAAGCACAGCCGAAAGTGTCATAACTACAGTGATTATTATGTCATACAGAAACCCGGTCATTGAAACACCTCATTCAGCTTTGCGTCCGGCGCAAAGGAAATAAACAGGATGCGGTCTTTCAGCCCTTCCGGTATTCCGGTTTCCTCACGGATCAGGATGACGGTAACCGCCGTACCATTGCGCAGCAGGTCTTCTGCCAGTACCTCCGCTTCCGTGTTCCACTCGTGCAGAATGAAAAATACCGCTTTTCGGCCAAAGACCGAGCGCTTCCTGCGGACTGCTTCAAACAGCAGTGCGGAGGAATGATCCTGTTCAAACCGATAGCTGCACATCCGCTCATAAAACTGTTCAAATCCGCGGGTACGCCCGACAATCAGCGATTCTGCATCCCGTTCGTAAATACAGGTTTCGACCGGCACTCCCTCCTGCATGAACAGAAGATTCAGCGCAATCACCGTCTCCAGCAGCTTGTTTTCCAGCGGCAGATACACTTCCGGCTGGTCGCTGAAGCGTTTCGGCTCCAGCAGGATACCGATGCCTTCCTGTTCTTCTCCGATCTGTCGCCGTACCATCAGCGTTCCGACAGCCCCGCTGACTTTCCAGCTGATTCTTCGCGGATCATCACCGGGCACATATTCATTCACCAGTACATCCAGTGCGGACGGATTCACAGCCGAATCATTGAACGATTCTGAAATCAGATTCTGGCTCTTCCGGCCATTCAGCACGATTCTGTCCGGTTTTACATGAACGGTATACGGTTCCGGATTCCGGTAAGTCACTGAAAAAAGACGAAACAGATCATGTATTTCGATCTCCTTTATTCCGATTTCATATTCTCCCCTGTAATGGCAGACAATGGTTGTTTCTCTGCGCACCCCGGTATGCGGATGCAGTTCAAAAACCGTTTCATCCGATAATCCGCTGATCGAAGAGAAGGAAGCGTAAAACCGCACCCTGACTCCTGAAAACAGGATCGGGCTTTCGTTCTGCAGGCTGAAATGGAACACGCACGGATGATTGCATACAAGCACGTTTCCTTCTGTTTCCTGATAGATCCGGAACAGCGAATACTCCAGAAACAGATAGAACAGAGACAGTAACGGAAGCAGTGTCAGCAGAAAAAAGATTCCGTAAGTGACAGGCCCTCCCTGCAGAGAGATACCTGCCAGAGACAGCAGCCAGAGTCCCAGCAGAATCCATTTATTCCGTTTCATAATCTCTCATACTCCGGGTATTTTTGCCCTTGCGATCAGCGTTCCGAGTATCGCATCCGGATTTTCACGGCGGATGCGTGCCTCGGAAGTGAGCACCAGCCTGTGATGGAGGACATTCACTGCCACCGCTTTCACATCATCCGGCTTCACATAGTCCCGTCCCGCAAGAAACGCGCAGGCTCTGGAGGCTGCCGCAAGCATCAGGGTTGCCCGCGGACTGGCCCCGAGAACAAACCGCTCTTCATTTCTTGTCAGATCTGTAATTTCCTGAATATATGCAATTACCGCATCGCTGACATGGACAGCGGAAACCTGTTTCCGCATGTTCAGAATATCTTCCCCGGTGCATACCGGCTCTGTTTCTTCCATCAGCTTTCCGGAAAGAAACTGTTTCGTCAGTTCAATTTCTTCCTGCCGGGCAGGATATCCGATCGACAGCCGCATCATAAACCGGTCCATCTGAGCTTCCGGCAGCGGATAGGTGCCGAGAAACTCAATCGGATTCTGTGTTGCGATTACCATGAACGGCTGCGGCAGAGCCCGCCTGACGCCATCTGTTGTCACGCTCCCTTCTGCCATCGCTTCCAGAAGGCTCGCCTGGGTTTTCGGAGATGTCCGGTTAATTTCATCAGCCAGAACAATCTGCCGCATAATCGCCCCTTCTTTATAGTCAAACCCCCCTGTTTTCGGATTGTATACAGAGACCCCAACAACATCTGACGGCAGCGTATCCGGCGTAAACTGGATCCGCCCGAAACTGCAGTCTGTTGATCCGGCAATCGTTCTGGCCAGTGTAGTCTTTCCAACACCGGGAACGTCCTCAAGAAGTACATGACCGCCCGCAAGCAGGCAGATAATCACATGATCCGTAACGTCTTCCTTGCCGACAAATGTTTTCCTGATCTGATTCCGAAGTTTATCAATCATAATTCTGACTCCCGCAATGTTCCGGACAGCTGCAGACACGCATGAAACTGCCGCTCTTTCTGCTGTCATTATACCGAACACGGTATCTTCTGATTCATGAAACGCACTGGTTCTGCCAGCTGGTATTCCTGATATGAAAAATCCAGTCCTCTGAGACTGGATCGGATGTTTGTTACTGATTCTTCAGGCTGATACAGAGAGCGATCACTCGACTCCATCCTGCTTGTGCCAGTGCCAGAAATAGAATCCCAGCAGAAGAATATAGATGCCGATTGCGAAAAAGAATGTAAACGCCAGTAACGGAACTGAGATTTCTCTGTCTTTCTTACCCATTGTGAATTTCCTCCTTTATGGTCCTTAAATAACAATGGTAAAGCATTCAGTAAATTAGTTCAGCTGTCTATATCTTATCATTTCATTCGCCGTATGGAATGAAAACAGCTTCTGTCAGAATCAATTGACCGAATCAATCCGTCGAAGTAATTGATCAGGAATCATTCTGTTCTTCCGGCTTCCAGACAAACAGCCCTTCCGCAAATGCAAGCATGCGGATCAGATTCAGTAAAGACTCGTCCGGGTTGTAAAGCGTCATGTAAAGCTCATCCGGCTCCGATACAATCATCGCCTCACCGGCAAAGATGCAGAGATAACGGTTCCGCATTTCATGTGCAATCGTATCCGGTGACGGATTGCGCTCCTGCTCTTCCCCGATATAAAGGTCGCGGTAACAGTTCAGCTTCAGGATCACATTGATATGCTTTTTCTTCACTTCAGCCAGCCGCGGCTGTCTGAGATAATACTGTTCAACTGCAGAATAACTGCCGGCATGTTTTTCCATCACCCGCTCCGGCAGGATATCAATGATCCAGTACGGTGTCTGGTACAGTTCTTCCTCTGATTTCTTCATACCTGACAACTCCCTTCCATCTCCCGTATGTGTTTCCGGCTGTAATTATGCATCCCTGCAGCCGGACCGGACGTCCTGCGGCCCAGGTTTCCATCCTGCAGGAAATCCCTTAAGTCCTGTTACGGACTGCAGTTTGATAAGCTGTCGATCTGAATCATATTATAATAGTGCATATTGGATTTACCGGCATTTTATTGAAAGGGGAATTATATAAATGTCTGAACCTTCAGCTGCGGTTAAAAAGAAAGAATTTCTGCATCAGTTTCACACAGAGCGTTTCACCTGGCACGACTACATTACGATCATCACGCTGGTTGTGATCCTGCTGACGGTGCTGGAGTCCGTCTTCGGCTCACTCATCACGGCGCCTCTGACCATGTTTCTGGATAAGAATCAGCCGTACGTTTCGGTCCTGCTGGAATATTTCATAACGATCGGCGCCTGGATCGCCACAATCGGCTATATTCTGATCACAAAATACAACCGCCCGATCATTCATGCGATCACTCCGCGAATGAAAGGCAACAACTGGAAGATGCTCGGACTCGGGCTTCTGGTCGGCTTTGTGCAGAACGCCTTCTGCATTCTGGTCGCCGCATGGAATAAGGATATTCATCTCTTAGGTAAAATTACGCGTCACCACGTAAAGTCCCCGTTTGAACCGGACATGCACTATTAACGCATCCGGCTCACCACAAAACTCAGTCAAATTAGTGCGCAACATAGATGTTCACTTTG